>JAYTWC010000314.1:0-4929 GCA_043743635.1 Verrucomicrobiota bacterium
CCTGGCCGTCCGGGCGCAGGCGGTTGCTCACGTTAACCAGCCTCCGGTATTTGGCTGGGGAACAATTGAAGTCGCGGGAAAATATCCGGGTGAAATATCCACGTTCTCCGAAACCAGTCTTATCGGCAATCTCTTCGAGCGAGGCTTCGTCGTAGTGGAGCAGGTTGCACGCCTCTTCCAGCCGCAGATTCATGAGGTGGCTGAGCGGGGTCTGGCCCGTGCATTGGCGGAAAAGGCGGATGAACGCCGACGGATGCATGCGCGCTTCCCGGGCCAGCGTCGCGTTGTCAATACGGGCTGGATAAGCCTCAGTGATCGACTCCACGGCTTGCGTGATGCGTGAATCCTCAAAGCGCGGCACCCATTCATTCGCCGGAAGTTCCAACAATGCCAAAGATACAAGAATCTGGCTCAACAGTGACGCGCTGATGCTTGCCGTGTCCGCCACAAGCTGGGCGCTGATCCGCCGGCAACAGTCCGCCTGCTCCTTGGTGGCCCGGATTTGGAACACCGTGTCCGTTCTTCCCCGGAAACGGGGCTCGACGAGAAAATGTACGAAAAGCTGCCGCACGGGATTTCGCAGCCGCGACGAAAAATGGGTATTCGGTGGAATCAGCACGAGATAACCAGGCCTGATCGGAACCGTTTTTCCTCCAACGACGATCTCTGCACCTCGCTTGTTGTGCCAATATATCCTCCAAAAAGGTGCGCCATGGTCCGGAGATTCCCATGTGATAAAATCACAAAGATCGCACGACAGAATCTGGATCTGATGCAGCGTCTTCGCCGTGCGCCAACTCAGGGCCTTGATCTTGGATGGCATGTTTGGATCGTCTACACTTTTGCTCTTTTTGTCCATAGGCATTCCGATACAGATGCTGATTAAATGGGATGATTCCGATTAACTACGCCTCCTCTCATGTCCTATCACACCAGACTTCTCCCATTTCTTACCCTTAGTGTCGGTCTTCTGACGGCCAACCTAGGTTTATGTGATATACCGAACCACACGCGATCGCCTTTAACGCGCGCTATCGAAGGCCAGCGCAAGGCCGATCTCGGCGACGGGACCTATCTCAATCCGATTCTCTCTGGCGACCGGCCCGACCCTTCCGTCGTCAAGCACGGCAGCGATTACTATATGGTACACTCCTCCTTCGGGAGCGTGCCTGGGCTGCTGGTCTGGCACTCGCGCGACCTCGTGAATTGGGAACCCGTCGGGCCCGCGCTCAAGCGCTACGTCGGGATCGTGTGGGCGCCGGATATCTCTTTTCTCGATGGTCGCTTTTATATCTATTTCCCGGTTCTTACCTCCAACGGTTTCACCAACATGGTCGTCAGCGCGACGGACATCAACGGACCCTGGAGCGAGCCGTTGGATCTGCACGTGAGCAACTTCGACCCCGGTCACGCCGTAGCGGTCGACGGTAAGCGCCTCCTTTTTTTCAACGGCGGCAACGTGGCGCCGCTCTCCGCAGACGGGTTGAGTGTCACCGGTGCGGTCAAGCACGTCTATGATGGTTGGCCGATCCCCGAGCACTGGGAAATCGAAACGTTCGCGCAGGAAGGGCCGAAGATCATGCGTCACGGCGCCTATTACTACATGGTCCTTGCTGAAGGCGGCACGGCCGGGCCAGCGACAAGCCACATGGTGATCATGGCGCGCTCAAAGGACCTGAACGGCCCTTGGGAAAATTCGCCCTACAACCCGATCGTACGCACTCAGAACGCCTCCGAAAAATGGTGGTCCCGCGGCCACGCAACGCTCCTGGAAGGACCGGACGGGAAGCAGTGGTACCTCGTCTATCACGCCTATGAGAACGGATATTACAACCTCGGCCGCCAGACGCTGCTCGAACCAGTTGAATGGACTAACGACGGCTGGGTGAAGGCGTCTGGCTATGATGTATCAAGGCCAATCCCAAGGCCCTCTGGCGGTGAAGAAGTGCCGCACGGTTACGCGTTATCTGATGATTTCTCAACGGACCGGATCGGCACGGCATGGACCTTCTTCATGCCGACCGGTCCGATATCGGAACGTTACCGTTACGAGAACGGAACCCTCGTCCTAAAGGCGGCAGGGAACTCGCCCAAGGACTGCTCGCCGCTGGAGTTGGTCTGTGGCGACCAGGCCTACGAGGTGGAAGTCGAGGTCGACTGCGACCAGAGCGCAACAGGCGGTCTCCTTGTTTTCTACAGCGAACGCCTGTTTGCCGGACTCGGTTTTTCGGCGGACCAAATGATCGAATACCGCAAGGGCGATATCACGAACTTCCCCAAGCCTCAGCAAATCGGCCGCCACTTTTTCCTGCGCCTGCGCAACAATCACCAATACCTAACCCTATGGCATAGCCCAGACGGAAAAAACTGGACGCGTCATTGGATGAACATGGAGGTCTCCGGCTATAACCATAACGTCGCGGAGGGCTTCCTGAGTCTGCGCCCATCGCTCATTGCCGCCGGCGTCGGGGAAGTTCGTTTCAAAAATTTCCGTTACAAGGCTCTGCCCTGATGGCGAGCCGTTCGACTGATACACCGAATGGAACAGAATTTACCCGCTTGGCGCTGGGCCACATTGTCCACTAGATTCTGGAGATGAGTTCAACCTCCCGCTATCGGCCAATACTTGCCGCCCTTCTCATCCCGTTGGCTGCCGTGAATTGTCCAGCTGCATCTATGAAGACTAATCCCTCAAGTTTCCTCAACTGGGCTCCCACGCCACCCATGGGCTGGAACAGCTGGGATTGTTTCGCTACCACGATTAACGAAGAACAAACCAAAGCTCAGGCAAACTTCATGGCAGCCAAGCTCAAAGAGCACGGGTGGCAGTATATCGTAGTCGACATCCAGTGGTACGAACCAGGAGCCAAGGACCACGGCTATCGCAAAGACGCCGTGCTGACCATCGATGATTATGGCCGTCTCCAGCCAGCAACGAACCGCTTCCCATCAGCCAAAAACGGCAACGGTTTCAAGGATCTCGCGGCTTACATTCATAGTCTTGGGCTCAAGTTCGGCATCCACCTCATGCGAGGTATACCGCGGCAAGCGGTCGATAAAAACCTTCCGATTCTTGGCGCCTCTCAGCGTGCGCAGGACATCGCCGACCGAGTGCATATTTGTCCTTGGAACCCCGATATGTACGGCGTTGATATGAGTAAAACCGGCGCCCAAGAATACTACGATTCTGTTTTTGCTTTGATTGCTGAATGGGGCGTTGACTACGTGAAAGTCGATGACCTAAGCCGGCCGTATTTTCAAAACCAACCTGAGATCGAAGCCATTCGTCGAGCCATCGACAAAACAGGCCGTCCGATGGTACTAAGCCTTTCTCCCGGCGCCACCGACATCCGGGCTGCCGAGCATGTCGGCTCGCACGCCAATCTGTGGCGCATCAGCGACGATTTCTGGGATCGCTGGATCGCCCTCCGCGAGCAATTCTCACGACTCGCACAGTGGAATCCTCATCGCCGTTCTGGCGCATGGCCTGATGCCGACATGCTTCCACTTGGCACGCTCGTCCTGGGAACACGAACCACTCGCTTTACGCCAGACGAACAAATCACGTTGATGACCCTCTGGTCGATCAGTCGTTCGCCCCTCATGCACGGCGGCGATATGACCAAGACTGATCCATTCACACTTTCGCTCCTCACCAATGACGAAGTTCTCGCCGTAAACCAGCACAGCACAAAAAATCGGCCGCTCTTTGATCGCGATGGCCTGATCGCTTGGACAGCTACAGACCCCGCCAACGGCGATACCTACCTGGCGCTCTTCAATGCCCGCGATCGCGTGGCGCTCAGCCAAAAGAGCGCTCGTCAGTACGCAGCGACGGTCTCCGCCGATTCCGCTACGCCGGTGAAAATCGACATCAACGTTCACGACGGACG
Organism: Verrucomicrobiota bacterium; assembly: GCA_043743635.1. Taxonomy (GTDB): domain Bacteria; phylum Verrucomicrobiota; class Verrucomicrobiia; order Opitutales; family Opitutaceae; genus JADKHC01. The sequence continues at coordinate 3,894 of JAYTWC010000314.1, forward strand.
AAAGATTTTTCTCGTAACCGAACCAATCATTGAGTCTGAAAATTCCACTCTCGTTTTCTGGCAATCGCCTCGTGTGATCTTGGCCGACGGAACCGAACAAGAGCTGACCAGTAAAACGTGGACTCGAGCCGACGCGCAATGGGACAGCGCAACGTTAAAAAAGGACGCGGCGGGAAACGTTGTCAGCCTGACAGCTCTCGCGCCAGCTGTGATCGAGTATGCATTGCCTGCCGGCGCCACACGCTTTGTTGCCACCGCCGGCGTCGATCCCAAAGCAAAGGTGCCTGTTCGCATTTTCACGGTTGTCGGCACCGACACCAACGAGGACATGAGCCCGGGCTTGTCCGTAGAGGTAAACCTAACCGAACTCACAGGTTTCGAGTCTGTTCAAATTCGAGACCTTTGGACCGGTACCGAACGTGGCGAACACCGAGGCAATTTCGCACCCATTGTGCCGTTTCACGGAGCAAAGCTCTATCGTTTGTCACCAAGTCCGGCAGCGAAGTGACTTCGGCTTTTCTGCGGCTTGACCCCATCCTCCGCCCTCTGGCTAGCCACACGCTTACGGCTGGCGACGCGAAGGTATTTCCTGAGCGCCTTGCGTGGCGGAAATACCAAAGGGATTTTGCGTTGCGAACGGTGAAGCCGAAGTGGTTTCGAAGGGGTTGTGCGAACCCTGCAACTTGGCGGCGTCGAGGATCGCACATTCAAAGTGCCGGAAGGCCGGTGCATCGTACGTGCGTGCGAGCTCACGGAAGTGAACGGCCTGAGCGGTATCACCTAGTTGTTGATAAAGCTCAGTCGCGAGAGTGATGTCTTCCGTCTTGAGAAACGATGCGGCGAAGTGACAGGCAGTGCCGTGCACACGCTTGAAAATAGCGAAGAACTGCCGGGTGTTTTCCCAGCCCGGTATGTCGAACATACTGGCATCGAGCACCGCCAGTTCCGTGACAAAGGTTTCGAAAAAGTCTCTGTGTCCGTCGCCCCAGAGATCGACCGCCATCTGCCGCAGCAATTGCGGAGTGTCCTTTGGGAG
>JAYTWC010000315.1:0-2501 GCA_043743635.1 Verrucomicrobiota bacterium
AGGAGCTTCGCCACGAGTTCACGCGCCGCGAGAGCATCGTTAGCACTCACATCATTTTCGCTCGTGAGAACGGCATCGAGCACATCAGCCTCGTTTTCAGAAAGATCAGCCCAACGAAATTCGGGACGACGTTTTTGCGCGCGCAAATGATCGATGCAGGTCGTGACGGCGATGCGCGAAACCCAGTGCGGAAACGGCACGGCGCCCTGATATTGGCCGATGCGAGTGAAAACTTTCATAAACACCTCCTGCGCGAGATCCTCTTCGGCCACACGCCGTGGCAGATGGGCTCGCACGATCCGAATGACGAGCGGATGCAGATGTTCGACGAGCTCACGCGCGGCGAGCTGATTACCAGCTCGCACGCGTTCGAGGCAGGCGACCAAATCGATCGCTGTATCAACGTCATCAGACATGCGGAGATGGAAATGCTATCATGCACAAAGGGCAAGACGTCCATGTTACGACAAAGTTACCCGCAAGAGCAGCCCCTTGACTTTTGTCCGCGTGCGCCGATATCAACCTAACTTCATGCGACACATCGCACAGGCGCTTCGACTTACCTAGACGCACGATCCATACGGTCCGCGTATGCGGCTGATCGTGCGTCCCGATAAATTATTGAAGCCCGCCAGCCGCTTATCGCGAGCATGGCGTTTTACTCGTCCTGTCCGGTAAAATCCTTTTTATTTCGTTAAGCCGTTTCGTCATGCAAACTCCGCCCGTTACCAAATACCGCGCCTTTCCGCCGGTAAACCTACCCAACCGCCAGTGGCCCAACCGCACGCAAACCCGCGCGCCCATCTGGTGCAGCGTCGACCTCCGCGACGGCAATCAGGCCCTCGCCCAGCCCATGAGCGTCGAGGAGAAACTCGAATACTTCGATCTACTGGTTAAGATCGGCTTCAAGGAAATCGAGGTTGGTTTCCCGTCTGCCTCGCAGATCGAATTCGATTTCTGCCGCCGCCTGATCGAAGAGAAACGCATTCCCGACGGCGTCGCCATCCAGCTCCTCTGCCAATGCCGCGAGGAGCTGATTAACCGTTCCTGCGAAGCCGTCGCCGGTGCGAAAAACGTCATCTTCCATCTCTATAATTCCACATCGCCCGCCCAACGGCTCTACGTTTTCGGCGCCGACAAGGCCGAGATCAAACGCATCGCCACGCACGCCACCGGCCTGGTCAAAAACCAAGCGCGCATCCTCGCTGCGGCCGGTACCAAGCTGCGCTTCCAGTATTCGCCCGAAAGCTTCACCAGCACCGAGCTGGATTTCGCGCTGGAGATTTGCGAAGCCGTCACCGACGTCTGGCAACCAACGACGACCGACAAAATCATCCTCAACCTGCCCGCAACCGTCGAATACGCCACGCCCAACGTCCATGCCGATCAAATCGAATGGATGGCCACGCACCTCACGCGTCGCGACCGAACTATCATCTCCCTCCACACGCACAACGACCGAGGCACCGGCGTCGCCGCAACCGAGCTCGGTCTGCTGGCTGGCGCTGACCGCGTGGAAGGCACGCTCTTTGGCAACGGCGAACGCACCGGCAACGTGGACATCATCACCGTCGCGATGAACCTGTACACGCACGGCATTCATCCGGGCCTGGACTTCAGCGACATCAATCACATCCGCGAAGTCTACGAGCGCGTGACCAAGCTCGAAGTCCCCGCGCGCCAGCCCTACGCGGGCGAACTGGTTTTCACCGCCTTCTCCGGCTCGCACCAGGACGCGATCAAGAAATCGTGGGAAAAACAACGCCCCGGCCAACCCTGGGACGTGCTCTACATTCCGCTCGATCCGGCCGATATCGGTCGCAGCTATAAAGCGATTATCCGCATCAACTCCCAATCGGGAAAAGGCGGCGTCGCCTACATTTTGGAAAACGAATTTGGCCTCCAATTGCCCAAACTCATGCACAAGGAAATCGGCAAGATCATCAACGATCTCGCCGACGCCAAAGGCACCGAGCTCACCTCGAAAGACATTCACGACACGTTCGTCCGCGAATACATCGAACGTGACGCACCCGTTGCGCTCGAACATTTCAAAAGCGTCGAACGCGACGGCATTGTCACCTGCGAATCGCTCATCCGCGTCAATGGCCGTGCGAACAAACTACAGGCGCAAGGCAACGGCCCGATCGACGCCTTCGTGCGCGCACTCGCCGACGCCGGTCTGCCGAAGTTCGAGATCTTAAACTATTCCGAACACTCGCTCGGCAAAGGCGCCCAAGCCCGAGCCATCTCCTACATCCAAATCAAAGCCGAACGCGGCAACACCTACTACGGCGCGGGCACCGACACCAACATCGAGTACGCCTCGATCAAGGCCGTGGTCAGCGCGTTGAACCGCTCGATGGCCAAGTAAATGGTAGGGCGCGGACTCCGTTCCGCGCCGAAATTCTCCCCCAAGGGCGGACCATTCCGGTCCGCCCTTTTTCTTTTGCCAGTTTTGAAACCGGAGCGGATAAAACACGTCCCCTTTCCCATGCGTT
>JAYTWC010000316.1:0-1977 GCA_043743635.1 Verrucomicrobiota bacterium
GAGAGTTTTTCTTTGCGCTGATATTCAGGGAGCTCAGCGAGGGATTTTTCATCGGCTTCGAGGGTGAAGGCGACGCCACCTTTAAGATCGAGACCGAGCTGAAGACGGGCCTTTGACTCTTTCAGAAGGTGATCGAGGAGAATGTTATTCTTGCGTTCGATGTTCTTAACGTCACCGAGATCGAGATTCGGATAATACTGAGAAAGGTCGTTCTTTGTTTCTTTGGCGATTTGCTTTAGAGCAACGAAATCGCTCGGGGCCTGTTTAGAAGCCGTGCGAGCGCTGGCTTCTTTTAAGAGCGCAGCAAATTCCGCAGTCTTGGCGTGAGCCTGCGACTTGGCGTATTCAGGGAACGGGCGGTCATTCAGCGGCAGGAGCGTCCATACGGCCCATAGGCCGATGGCGAAGCTGAGCGTGAGCTTCCAGAGATTGCGTTTAAGCATGGGTTATTTGGGTTTAAAGGGGAATGCGCGCCTGAAGGGGAAAAGGCGCGATAACAACGGAGCGCCGCGAGCGTTCAACCTTTTGGCGGCTGAGGCGCGCGGCGTAGAAAATAATTTAGTTGGAGGAACCGGCTTTTTTCACCACGGACTGAACGAAGCCCTTGCCGATCTCAACCTTGGTGTTGTCACCGATACGGATGACATAGCGGTCTTCTTTCTTATTGGTGATCTCGCCGTAGAGACCGCCGACCGTCAGGACCTCGTCACCGGTGTCGATGGAAGCGAGCATCTTTTGGTGCTCTTTCTGCTTCTTACGCTGTGGGGCGATCATCAGAAAATACATCGCAGCGAAGATGAGGATGTATGGCAAAAAGCCTTTGAACATATCCATTCCAGATGGGGCAGTTTGCCCGCCAGGAGCTGCGGAAGTCGCGGCAGTTTGAGCCAAAATCGTGAGGAAAGCCAAAGGTGATGTCATTTTCGTCGTTGCGTGTTAGTGATTTTGAAAAAAGAAACACGCACTAAACCTGAGTCCCCGTCGAAAAAGCAAGCCATAACCCCGCCCTCGCCTTCCTGCGTTGAAAAGTAAAACATCCTCCGCCTGGTCTACCGCCAAATCCGAAGAACACTTCGGCTTCAAACGTTGGGGCTATGGCCATTTCGCCGTTGACGACGCCGGTTTCGTCAACGTCCAGCCCCTGCCCGAGGGCGCCAGCATCCGCATCATGGATGTGATTCAGGAATCCGTCGGCATGGGCCTGGCCGCACCAATGGTGATCCGCTTTCAAGATTTATTGCGCCACCGCGTCCTTCAGCTGAACCAAGTTTTTAACCGCGCCATCAAAGACGAAGGCTACAAGGGCGGCTACCGCGGCGTCTTCCCGATCAAGGTAAACCAACTGCGAGAGGTAATCGAGGAAGTGCTCGATGCCGGCAAGGAGTTCAACTACGGCCTCGAAGCCGGCTCCAAACCCGAACTCATGATCGCGCTGGCGATGCATGAAAACAACCAACGACTCATTATCTGCAACGGTTACAAAGACGACGACTACATCCGCCTCGCCCTCCTCGGTCGCAAGCTCGGCAAGAAGGTCATCCTCGTCGTCGAGCAGCTCGCCGAAGTCGACGACATCATCCGCCTCTCCATCGAAGCCGGCATCAAACCGATGATCGGCATCCGCGCAAAACTCCTCACGCGCGGCGAAGGCAAATGGGCCATGTCCACCGGCGAAAACGCGAAGTTCGGCCTCAACACCGCCGAAATCCTCTTCGCTGCCGAGAAAATAAAAGCCGCCAAACTTTCCTCCTGCCTGCGCCTGATCCATTTCCACATCGGCTCGCAGGTGCCGAACATCATCACGATCAAAAACGCAGTCATTGAAGCTTCTCGCTTCTACTGCCAGCTGCATAAAATGGGTTTCCCCATGGGCTACCTCGATGTTGGCGGCGGCCTCGGCATCGACTACGACGGCTCCCGAACCAACTTCGAGTCGTCCATGAACTACTCGATGGAGGAATACGCCCGCGACGTCGT
>JAYTWC010000317.1:0-3274 GCA_043743635.1 Verrucomicrobiota bacterium
GATGCAGTCGGAGGGGCAGGCCTTGTCGCAGAGGCCGCAGGCGGTGCAGTTGGCGCGGCCGGTTTCCTCATTCCACTTCAGCTCGATGTGGCCGCGGAAGCGCGCCGGGATGGGCAGCGTCTCGTGCGGATAATGCGTGGTGATCGTCGGCTTGAAGAACTGAGCGATCGTGAGGCGCATACCCGTGTAAAGGGTCTTGGCGCCAAGGTAGGTTTCCTTGATGAGATTCATGGCTCAGATCAGTTTGATCATCGCACTGGTCAGCAGGAGCGTGAACAGGGAGAGCGGGATGAGGATCTTCCAGGACAGGTTGAGCAGTCCGTAGAATTGGGTGCGGGGGAAGGTCCAGCGGATCCAGACGACGGCAAAGATCAGCACGTACATCTTGAGGAGGAACCACCAGAAGCCATTGGAGAGGAAGAAGAGGTAGGGGCTTTCGAAGGCGCCGAAGGGGGAGGCCCAGCCGCCGAGGAAGAGGACCGTGGCCATGGCGCAACCGACGACGATGTTGGCGTACTCGCCCATGAAGAAGACGCCGAAGCCCATGCCCGCGTATTCGGTGAAGGCGCCGGCGACCAGTTCGGACTCGGCCTCGGCCATGTCGAAGGGGGCGCGGTTGGTCTCGGCGAGCATGCAGATGTAGAAGACCAGGAAGGTCAGCGGCATGAGGATGTTGTGGCCGGTCCAGACGCCCTTGAAGATGTTCCAATTCCAGAAGCCGCCGGTCTGCTGCGTGACGATCTCGTTGAGGTTCATCGTGCCGGTCATCATGATGACGGTGATGATGACGAGGAGCATCGGGATCTCGTAGGCGACGTTCTGCGAGACGACGCGGGCGGCGGAGATGATGGCGTACTTGTTGCGCGAGGCCCAGCCGCCGAGCATGAGCGCCATCACATTGATAGAGCCAAACGAGAACACCATTAGCAGGCCGATGTTGAGGTCGCGGGCGAGGATGGCGTCGCCAAATGGAATCGCGGCAAGGCACACGAGCGGCGGAGCGAGCACCATGAGCGGTGCGGTCCAGTAGAGAATCTTGTCGCCGCCGGGAGGCGCCATGAGCTGTTTCGCGAGGAGTTTGATGCCGTCAGCGGGAGGCTGGAGCAAGCCCAACGGGCCGGACTCGGTCGGACCGGGGCGGCGTTGGAAGCGACCGGCGCCCTTGCGCTCAACCCACACGAGGTAGGCGGCGTTCGCGAGGGCAAACCCGATGATGCACAGGAGGCAAATGACGCTCCGGTACGGCTCGTTGGTGAGCAAAAACGTAATCAGTTCTAGAATGCGTGCGATCATCGAAGTGGCGGTGGCAAAGGGTTAGCGGTCGATGTCGGGGATGACGAGGTCGAGGCTGGCCATCAGGGAAATCGCGTCGGCGAGCATCATGCCTTGCGAGGCTTCCTCGAAGAGCGACAGGTTGGTGAAACACGGCGTGCGCAGGCGGATGCGGTAGGCTTCTTCCTTGCCGTCGCTGGTGATGCGCACGAGCAGGCGGCCGCGGCCGCACTCGGTGGCGAAACACGTGTCACCGACAGGAAGTTTCAGGACGCGCGGGACTTTGCCCTGGAACGGGCCTTCGGGGATCTTCGCGCAGGCTTGTTCAATGATGCGGAGGGATTGCTCAATCTCGTCCATGCGGACGAGGTAACGGGCGAGCGAGTCGCATTCGTTGTAAACGGGAACGTCGAAATCGAATTGGTTGTAGATCGAGTACGGTTCGGCTTTGCGGACGTCGTAGTTGACGCCAGAGCCGCGCAGGACCGGGCCGCAGGCGCCGTATTTGCGGCACATCTCGGCGCTGATCGGGCCGATGCCTTCGACACGTTTGCGGAAGATGATGTTTCCGGTGACGAGCTTTTTGTACATTTTCATGCGGCCGCGCATGTAGGGCACAAAGGCTTTGCAACCGTCGATGAAAGTCTGATCAACGTCGTCGCACACGCCGCCGAAACGGTAGTAGCAATACGTCAGGCGCGAGCCGGTGATGGCTTCGAGCAGATCGAGGATTTTTTCGCGGTCATCGAAGGCGTACAGGATCGGGGTGAAACCGCCGAGATCCATGATCCACGCGCCCCAACCGACGAGATGGCTGGAGATACGGTTTAGTTCGGAAGTGATGACGCGGATGTATTCGGCGCGGAGCGGGACTTCGATCTTGGCGGCTTTTTCCACGGCGCCGACGAAGGCGTGCGTGTACGTCATGGCCGAGAGGTAATCGATGCGGCTTGTGTTGGGCAGATACTGCGCGTAGGTGCGGTTCTCGCCCATCTTTTCGTGCATGCGGTGGATGTAACCGGGCACAGGCTGGGCATTGACGATGAACTCGCCATCCATCTCGAGTTTCACGCGCAACACGCCGTGAGTCGCGGGATGTTGCGGCCCCAGATTGATCGTAAACGTTTCGTTGGCGGGATCGCCGACGGGAATGAGCTTGGGGATGTTCACGCTTTGAAATCCTTTAACAACGGGTGGTACGTGGCATCGTCGGGCAACATGAAAGGCGAGAGGTCGCGGTGGCCGACGAAGTCGATGCCGAAAAAGTCGTGCGTCTCGCGTTCGTGCCAATCGGCGCCGGGGAAAACTTTAGAGATGGTGGCTATCTTCGGATCGTTGCGCGCGATGCGGGCGCGGTAGGCGACGCGTTCGCCGGTCTGAAAATGGAGGAAATCGTAGATGACTTCGAGGAGTCCCTGAGTTGGCCAATCCATGCCGGTGACGGCGTCGATGGCGTAGCCAGCGCGGTCGAGGAGCTCGGCGGCTTTGACGACGTTGGCTGGTTCGACGGTGACTTCGAGATGCAGTCCCTTGTCCTCGAACTTCCAGATTTGAACGGGTTTCGGTGGAGGCGGTGGCGGCGCGGCCGGAGCGGGCGCGGGTTTTGGGGCAGCGGCGACGGCGGGTTTGGCGGCAACGGGAGCCGGAGTTGTAGCGGCAACAACAGGCTTTGATGCTGGGACCGGTTCGGCGCTGGTCACACTGGGAGCAGCAGGAGCGGCAGCGGGCTTTGCGGCAGCCGGGGCAGCTGGTTTTGGCGCTGGCGCAGGTTTCGGTACGAGCGCGGGCGGCAGCTGGACCATCTCTTTGACGGCTAGCGGCTCAAATTCTTTGGCGAGTTGCTCGATGGTCATGCTCATGGCATTTCAACGGTGGGCCAGCGGCGTTTGCCGGTGAGTTTCTTTTCCAACTCAATGATGCCCTCGATTAGGGCTTCGGGGCGGGGCGGGCAGCCGGGGACGTACACGTCGACCGGGAAAAGTTTATCCACGCCTTCGACGAC
>JAYTWC010000318.1:0-6649 GCA_043743635.1 Verrucomicrobiota bacterium
CTCAAAAAACAGCACAACGAAGCCCTCGCTGACGGAAAGTACGAGGAAGTTGAAAAAATCTCCAAGCAGATGGCCAGCGAGCGGGCCCGCCTCGAAGAAGAACGCGACGACGAAAAAGAACGCGTGCGCCGGGAGAAGCGCTGATCGAGCAATACGAATCTGGAACTCAGGAACGCTGGAACGGAATTACTCCTGCTTTTTCCCGAGTTCCTGAGTTCCAGATTAATATTTTCCCCGCCTTACATCACTCTGGTTCGGCGGTACCTTCGACGACCCAGTCTTTAGCCTCTGGCACTTGTTTAAAGAATTCGTGTAACGTGGCGCTCAGGTGTTCGGCATAGCGGAAATGCGCGCCCATGCCGGTGCGCAGCTCGGCTTCGTAAATGAATTTGTCGGCGTGCGTGCTATGCTCGAAAGGAGTCTGCGCTCCGAGAAGCAGCGTGTACAAATACGCCGATGAGCCCCGTTGCATCAGTTCGCGCGTCAGGTCGGCCTGCTCTTTCAGCAGCGCCGCGTGATCGGCATGCTTGATCTCGGGCGGCAAGTAGAATCCAGCCTGGATGAGCGGCGTGTAACGGTGGCCCGTACGATGGCGGTTGAGGTCGCGCAGCTCGGCCACAGCCATGTTGTTCCAGGCGAAGGTCACGCGCATGCGCCGCGAAGCGGCACCATGATAGGCATAACGATTGGTTCGGTGCTTCAAGGCCTCCGGCAGCGACTGCTCTTGAGCGAGAAAAGGCGCGGCCGAACGGTCCACGTTAACCCAAATCTCATCCGCCAGCGGCGCGGTCGAAAGGCGTTCCAACCCGAGTTTTAGGCTCACCGCGAGTTCCTGGCGCGCCTGCTCCTCGTAGGATTTTTCGGCAACGCTGTGTCGCATCAAACGCGGCGAAATTTTGAGCAACTCATCGCGAATCAACTTTGCCGCCGCACGCGCTTCAGGCTGCGGAAGCGAATCGAGATGCTTCACCGTTTGCGCCCACATGCGCGAACTCTGTACCAGACCGAGATTCGTGCGCGTCGCGAACGGAATGAAATAACGCGCACGATCCAGCGCGTAGTTTTTTCGCAACCGCGTGACGACCGCAGGCTTCGCATCCGGCGGCAGGCGCACCAGCGCTGGATTGGCGGTAGCGAGCTGGTCGAGCCGGGAGTACTCCGCATTGTAGGCCGCAAAGGATTTTGCCATCAGCGCAATCCAGCGCGGCGCCAGATCATCCGGAATGCCCAACTCGGCGGGCAACGGCAGGTTGGCCGGATCCATCGTGATGTAACGCGTGCTCGATTCCTGGCCATCGGCCATCTGCGCGATTTCAAAAATTTTGTAGGCCAGCCACATCGACACACCATCAAGTGCAATCGCCAAACCACCGGTGAGACCGCCAATCGACGCATGCCCATAATCGACAAATTTCAGGATTCGATCGATCGAGGCTTCGGGGTTGGCCAAGTCGACCTTTTCCATAATGGCCGCGAGTCCGTCGTTGCTACGTGAATAACGCGCAAGAACAGAAGCGAGCAACTCAGGCGTGACCTTGGGCAGATCAGCGGCAGTAGGGGGCGGAACAAGGGCGAGTCCGGTGACTTTCATGCGTATCACCAAGATGTCAGCGAAACGCGCCGCCACGCCAAGCACGAAGCTGGGAATTCTCAGTAAGAATCCGCGTTTACCCCGACGCTCACTGATGCAACGTCGCGATCCACGCCATCAAAGGTGCCTGATAAAGGCCCAGCAGCACCGAGACAAATGCGAGCGCGGCCAAAATCGCCACCATCGGCGTGCTGATTACGATCGATGAGTCCTTCCCGTGCACGCCATCCGACACCACAGCCGAACGATTTCCAAAATAGGCAGCCTTGATCCATCCGAAATAATAATAAATCGAAAGCACCACACCCATGATTGCAACGGCCAGCAACCAACCGAGCCCGGCCTTGTAGGCAGCAATAAAAATAAAGAGCTTACCAATAAAACCGGCCAGCGGCGGAATCCCCGCAAGCGAACCAAGCCCAATCGCCAGCACGGTACCAAGAAACGGATTCTTTTGAGCCAACTCTTTGTAATGCTCAAGTTCTTGATCCGCATCGTTCATACCCGCCAGATGAGTCATCACGCCAAACACGGCAAATGACGCGCAAAGATAAACCACGAGATAGAAGTAAATCGCGTCAACGGCCTGCGGCACACTAAAACTGGCAATTACGCCAAGCAGCAAGTAGCCAGCATGGGAGACACCGGAAAGACCCATCAGGCGTTTCACGTTGTGCTGTGTCAGCGCACCGAGGTTTCCGAGAATAATCGTCAGCGCAGCCAACGTTGAAAGCAGCGAAACCATGACCCCGCGATAAGCGAAGAACACTTGAGTAAAAATCATCAGTGCCGCAAAACCCGCAGCCTTCGACGCGACGGCCAAAAATGCAGTCACCGGCGTCGGCGCACCTTGATACACATCGGGAATCCAGATTTGGAACGGAACCGCACCGATCTTAAAGGCAACGCCGGAAAGCACGAGAACGATGCCAACGCTTGCCAAGAAGTTATTGGGATTGGCCGCAAGAAACGTTTGCAGCGCACCAAAATTCATCGCCTCCGACGTATGCCCAGGCAACGCCGGGCTACCCGCCACGCCATAAAGCAACACGATGCCGAAAAGCAAAATCGCGGAACTCAGCGCGCCGGTGATCAGGTATTTCAAACCGGCCTCCAGCGAAAGTGGATTGGTGCGGAAATAACTAACCAAAATATAGAAACCAACCGTGATGGTTTCGAGCGCAACGAAGAACATTACGAAATGATTGCTCTGCGCGAGAAGCATCATCGCCGCAGTCACCACGAGCAGGATGTGGAAGAACTCAACCTTCGGTACGCTCTGACGTGCAAACGCGATAATTCCCAAGCACGAAGCGAGGATCGAGCACAACACGAAGAACACGCGCATGAACTGACCAGAGGTCGTTTGCCTCAACATCCCTCCGAAGATCTCACATCCGTACATCGCCGCACGATAATTGATGATCAACCCGACGAGCACGCCGAGTTGTCCTGCGATCGCTAAGAGCGGGATAACGCCATGCTCTTTTTTAGGCAGCACCATCTCCAGGATCAGCAGCAGCAGGGCAAGACAGCCAAGCAATAACTCGGGTGTGAGCGCGAGCCACTGATTGGTTTGAGCGATATTAACTAGATCGGCGTTCATCTCAGCGGAAATTATTTATTAGCCACGGTGGTGGACACGGCACTGGTCGCCGCAGGATAGATAGACCGAAGAGCGGCATTCAACGGCGTAGAAATCGACTTCGGCCAGAAGCCCACGAAGAGCAGCGCAACCAACAAAACGAGAGCCGGTAGTTTCTCACTCCAGCGCAGATCGACGACCGGCTTTTGCTCGGCGACTTTGGCAAATTCATCAGAAGGCTGTCCGAAAAAGATATTCGCCGCCGCACGCAAGCCATAGATCGCCGAGACGATTACCCCTGCGACAGCACCTGCCGTGACCCAAGGTGAGATGCTCCAGAGCGAAATGAAGATCGCGAGCTCACCCCAGAAATTTGCAAAGCCCGGCAGTCCAATACTGGCAAACGTGGCCGCCACGAAAAACGCCGCGAGCACAGGAGCTTTTTGCGCAAGTCCGCCCATCTGACCAAGATCAAACGTCTGCGTACGGTCGTAGATGCTCGATGATAACATGAAAAGCAGCGCAACCGACAATCCGTGCGCCACCATCATTAATACTACACCGCCAGCGCCAACGATCGAGAAGGCCGCCACGCCGAGAAACGCGTAGCCCATGTGCATGACCGAGCTATAACCGACCATCTGTTTCAAGTCGCGTTGCGCGATGGTAACAAAGCCGATAATCAGCACGTTTCCGAGCGCTAGTGGAATGAGCAACCAATTCCATGAACCAACACCAAGCGGCAACAAAGGCAGCGCAATCTGGATCAATCCGTACAAACCAAACTTTTTTAATACGCCCGCATGCAACATCGCCGCCGAGGTTGGCGCGGCACCATAACCAAGCGGTGCCCACGTGTGCATCGGCCAGAGAGAAACCAGAATGCCAAAGCCAAACATGAGCAGGCCAAAAATATTTTTCTGCACGAATACAGGAAGCGGATTCGCGAGCAGTTCCCCTCGCAGATAGATCAGATCAAAAGAACCAACCCCGCCATGGGGTCCACCACTTTTCACATAAATCGCAATCAAACCAATCAGCGACAACATCGCTCCAAGCGTGAGGTAAATGGTCATCTTCATTGCCGCGTAATTGCGGTCGCGACCGCCCCAAATGCCGACCATGATAAAGGTCGGGATCAGCGCGAGTTCGTGGAAGAAATAAAAATAGAAAACGTCAACCGAAGCGAATACGCCCATGAGACCACCCTGCATCACGAGCAGTAAAATGAGATACAGATTGAGACGTTCGACTTTCGATTGAATCGCGTAAAGGCCCGCCGCAAACCCAACCAAGCCAGCCATCACAAACAATGGCAGCGAAACGCCATTGAGCCCGAGCGCAAGATGAATGCCCAGACTACTCAAACCCGTTTCATAAACGTTATAAAATGCATAGGTGTGAAACTGCGGAGCCGATCCAAATTTTCCCCACAAATAAACCGCAATGATTGCAGGCAGAGCAAATCCGATGCACGCCAGCTTGCTTGTCCATTGTTTCGGCAAGCCAAGCGCGAGAATCAACGCCACCGCCAGCGGCGTCGCGATCGAGAGAAAAAGAAGGTCAAAAGACAAATTGGTCATCGTGTTGTCCGATTAGAAAATTCCAGCGGCGAAACCCCAGACCAGCGCAGCGCCGATTAAGAACCAGTAAACATAGGCATGCAAACTGCCGACATAAAGCACCCGAACACCCAAGCCGACTAAACCGACAACCCCCGCAAACCCACGGATAATTGCGCGTTCGAAAATAATCTGGTCGAGAAAGTTAATCACCAACGCAAAACGCTGTTGTACCTTCGCAACATAATAATTGTAGATCTCATCCGGCGAAGCCTTGAGCAACGCGAGTCCGCTGAACAGGCCAGGAACTTTCACCGCGAGCGTGTCTTTTTCCTCAGGCTTGTAGAAGAAATACGCACTCAGCGCACCGACGAGCACAACCGTCAAACTGGTGATAAACACGACATGATGTCCGTGTTCATGACATTCGCCATTAGGCACTTCGTTGAAGATCCCACGAAAAACACTCAACTCCATGATCTCCGGCCAACCAGCGACAATCGCGAAAACGGCGAGCACGATCAGCGGCAACAACATTGATAATCCACTTTCATGCGCGTGCCCCGATCCTTCGCCGCGCGACTTGCCAAGAAAAACAAGTTTCCAGAGCCGCACCATGTAGAAAGAAGTAAGCACAGCCGTGAATGCGAGCAGGCCAAAAACAATTTTATTCTTCTCAAACGCAAGCAGCAGAATCGCATCCTTGGAGAAAAAGCCTGACAGCAGCGGTGTTCCAATGATCGCGAGCACACCGATCGTGAACGTCGCAAAGGTTAACTTCATCCGCTTGGCAAGTCCTCCCATCTTAAAAATATTTTGCTCATGATGACAGCCGTGAATCACCGATCCTGAGCCAAGGAACAAGAGCGCCTTAAAGAAGGCGTGCGTCATCAAATGGAACATCGCAACACCGGCACCGGCGAAAAGAAGCACCTTTACCTTGCCATGTTCGCCTTCTTGTACTTCCGAAAGCCGACCCAACCCAAACGCCGCAACCATGTAGCCAAGCTGTGAAAGCGTCGAGTAAGCCAAAACTTTTTTAATGTCACTCTGCGTAATCGCACACAGCGCCGCATTAACCGCTGTCACCATACCAACCCACATCACCACATTGAGCGCAGCAGGTGCAGCGGCGAAAAGCGGCTCGATCCGGCACAGCATATAGATACCAGCGGCGACCATCGTCGCGGCGTGGATGAGTGCAGAGACCGGCGTCGGACCTTCCATCGCGTCGGGTAACCAAACGTGTAATGGCATCTGCGCTGATTTGCCGACCGCACCACAGAAGAGCAGGAGCGGGATCGCCGTGGCGATCACCGAACCATCCTGAACCTTTATCGCGATTTCGGCGAGATTCACCGTACCAAGCGCCGAATAACACCAGATGATGCCAAGGAGAAAACCGAAGTCACCGACACGGTTAACGATAAAGGCCTTCTTTGACGCGTCAGCGGCGGACTGCTTTTCCATGTAATGATTGATCAACAACCAGGAGCTAAAACCAACCAGCTCCCAAAAGATAAACATCATGAAAAGATTGTCGGCAAAAACGATACCGAGCATCGAAAACATGAAGATCGAAAGTCCGCCGAAATAGCGTCCGCGCGAACCGTCGTCGTGCAAATAGCCGAGCGAGAACACATGAACGCACAGGCCAACAATGGCGACAATCGTGAGCATGAGCGCAGCGAGGTCATCAAATCTAAAACCGAGCGAAATCGTCAAACTGCCAAGTTGCATCCAATCGATCACGGTGGTGAATCGTTGTCCGCCAAACACCAGCATGAACGCAGCACCGGCAAGCACGAGACATGCACCGACCGAAAGGTACGACGCGAGCGCACCCTGACGACGCAGGAACAGCGCGATGATCGCGGCCGAAGCGAGCGGCAACAGAAGAACGAGAAGAGC
>JAYTWC010000319.1:0-1771 GCA_043743635.1 Verrucomicrobiota bacterium
AAATTTGGAAGGCTGGAACTCTGGAACGGAAGTGCTTGTTCCTGATTTCCTGAGTTCCATATTTTTATTAGAGGTATTTGTCAGTTACGGCGCCTTCGGAGGCGGTGGCGACGAGTTTGGCGTATTTGGCGAGAACGCCGCGGGTTTCTTTGGCCTTTTTCGGCTTCCAGGCTTTGAGGCGGGCCTTCAAGTCCTTGGCGGGGATGTCGAGGGTGAGCTCGTTTTTCACGGCGTCGATCGTGATAGTGTCGCCATTTTTGATCACAGCGATCGGACCGCCGACTGCGGCTTCGGGCGTGATGTGGCCGACAACGAACCCGTGACTACCGCCAGAGAAGCGACCGTCGGTGATGAGGGCGACTTCTTTGCCGAGGCCTTTGCCCATAATGGCGGCGGTAGGCGAAAGCATTTCACGCATGCCAGGGCCGCCGCGGGGGCCTTCGTTGCGGATGACAACAACGTGGCCGGCTTTGACTTTGCCGGCGAGGATGGCGGCGAGTGCAGTTTCTTCGGATTCGAAGGTGATGGCTTTGCCGGAGAAGGTCAGGCCTTCCTTGCCGGAGATCTTGGCGACGGAGCCTTCGGCGGCGAGATTACCATAGAGGATGCGGAGGTGGCTGTCTTTTTTGATCGGGTTGGAAAGCGGGCGGATGACGTCTTGATCGACCGGGTAGGGTTGCACACCATTGAGGTTTTCCGCGACGGTTCGGCCGGTAACGGTCAGGCAATCACCGTGGAGCAGGCCGGCATCGAGCAGCATTTTCATGAGCGGCTGGAGACCGCCGATGCGAGAGAGGTGGGACATGCTGTATTTTCCGGAAGGCTTGAGGTCGCCGAGGACCGGAACGCGTTTGCCGATGCGGGTGAAATCGTCGAGGCCGAGCTTCACGCCGGCTGTGTGGGCGATGGCGAGAAGATGGAGCACGGCGTTGGTTGAGCCGCCGAGGGCGATGGCGACGGTGATGGCGTTCTCAAACGCCTTTTTGGTCATGATGTCGCGAGGCCGGACGTTTTTCTTGAGCAGCTCGATGACAGCGGCACCGGCCCGCCGACAGTCGGTGCGTTTCTCTTCGCTAATCGCGATTTGGCTGGAGCTATTGGGTAGGCTCATGCCAAGCGCTTCGATGGCGTTGGCCATGGTGTTTGCGGTGTACATACCGCCGCAGGAGCCCGGGCCAGGGATGGAGCACTTTTCGATTTCGGTGAGGGCGGCGGCGTCGAGTTTGCCAGCGGCGTGTTGCCCAACTGCTTCAAAGACGGAAACGATGTCGCATTCTTTTTGGTTACCCGGATGAATGCCGGGGAGAATGGTGCCGCCGTAGACGAAAACGGCCGGGCGGTTCAGGCGAGCCATGGCCATGACGCAGCCTGGCATGTTCTTGTCGCAACCGCCAATCGCGATGAGGCCGTCGAAGCCTTCGGCGCCGCACACGGTCTCGATCGAGTCGGCGATGACTTCGCGCGAAACGAGGGAGTAACGCATGCCTTGCGTGCCCATACTGATGCCGTCGGCGACCGTGATGGTGCCAAAGATGATCGACTTGCCCCCAGCGTCGTCGGCGCCCGTGCCGGCGTGGCGCGCGAGTTCGTCGATATGCATGTTGCAAGGCGTGAGCATGCTCCAGGTGGAGGCAATGCCGACGACGGGTTTTTGAAAATCGGTGTCTTGAAAACCGACGGCTCGCAGCATCGAGCGGTTGGGAGCGCGGTCGGCACCGTCATGAACGATCGCAGAATACTGGCGGAGAGATTCGGATTTGCTCATGAGAAA
>JAYTWC010000320.1:0-5695 GCA_043743635.1 Verrucomicrobiota bacterium
ACCTTGCCCACGCAGGAACAACGCCTCACCGGCGCCTTCAGCGGCACCTTCGACGTCGCCATCACCGACCAATGGGAAATAGACAGCGTGAAATTTGGAAATAAATTTCCGACACTCAAAAACGCGAAGGTCCAAAAAGCCGTCATTCCCCCGTTCAACCGCGAGTATATCCAGCGCTGGTGGGACAAAAACCTCTTCAACGAACTGCCCTAAAAAAGGGTTCGTAAACCAAAAGGCCCGGAAAATTCCGGGCCTTTTTTCATGGAGTCAGCACGGCATTCCGCACTCCTACGGACTATCAACTTCCGGCGCCGCCTGCTGCGCTTCATAACCAGCCTCAAGCTCCACAGCGGCGATAGCTCGGTTACGACCGCGAGCCTTGGCTTCATAAAGAGCACGGTCGGCAATCTGCACCAGCGCCGCCGACTCCGTGGCGTTGCGGGGAAGCGATGCCGAACCAGCGCTCACCGTTACCGTGAGCAGCGTACCATCGGCAAGCTGCACCGGCTTGCGCGCCATCATCTCAACAATCCGCCGGGCGACTTCGCCCGCCGTCACGTGATCCACCTCGGTCAGCACGATGGCGAACTCCTCGCCACCGACACGCGCAAAACGATCCACGCTCCGCAACTGCCGGGAAACTCGTTGCGCCATCGTCTTCAACACAAGATCCCCCGCCGGATGACCATGCTTGTCATTGATCGCCTTAAAATAATCGAGGTCGAGCGTCACGAGGGAAAAAGGACGGCCAAATCGCCGCGAGCGCTCATACTCCTCAGTCAAGACGCGTCCAAATTCGCGGCGATTCAGCAAACCCGTGAGTTCATCGTGCGTGGCAAGTTTGCGCAACGCCTCCATCGTGTCGGCAAGCCGCACCGCATAACGCAGCGTGCGCTCAAGCGTACGGGAGTTGATTTCGCCCTTGATCAAATAATCAAGCGCGCCGGCATCCATCGCCTTCAAGTCGATCGAATCATCCTTTTCCGCAGTTAGAAAAATAATCGGCACACGACAACCAGCCGCCAGCGCTTCGCGAAGCAGCATGAGTCCGTCGCGTTCACCCAGTTGGTAATCCAGCAGACAGGCGGAAAATTCACCCGAAAGCAGTTTCTTAAGGCCTTCCTCATAAGTATCAGCCCAATCCACCTCGAATTTCTCCAGCCAGAACTGGGCCATACTCGCCTTCGTCAACTGACACTGAAGCCGATCGTCATCAATAAGCAGAACTCGGCGGGGGGTAGTCATTGGGCTGGATTGTCAGCGGCGAACACCAAGCGCAAAGTCGGCCGCCTTGACGGCCAGCGCCGGTGCAATCCGATCGCGATGCGCGAGGTTGTCGCGTATGCAGTTCACCAGCGCGCTACCGATCACAACACCATCGGCATGAGCGGCGATCTCGGCAACATGGGCCCGCGTGGAAATACCAAAACCTACAACCACCGGCAACGTTCCAGCGGCAGCCTTGATGCGCGCTACTGCTTCGGGAATGTTCGCCGCGACTTGGTCGCGCACACCCGTCACGCCTTCGCGGGAAACGTAATAAATAAACCCGGTCGCTGCGGCGGTGATGATGGGTAAGCGCGAATCCGGCGTGGTCGGCGCGACAATGAAGACAGTTTTCACATCGTGCTCCTTGCAGGCCGCGATGACCTCATTTGCCTCTTCCGGCGGTAAATCAAGCGTGAGCAAACCATCAATACCCGCCGCCCGCGCCTTGCGCACGTACGAGTCAACACCGTTGGCGAACACAAGATTGTAATAGGTGTAGAACACGATCGGCGCCTGACTGAATTCGCGAACACGCCGAACTAATTCAAACACCTTAGCCGCCGTCATGCCGCTCTCAAGTGCGCGCTGTGCGGCAAGTTGGTTCGTGGGACCGTCGGCCAGCGGATCGGAAAACGGAACGCCGAGTTCCAGCACATCAACGCCATTGGCGAGCAGCGCACGGCACGCGGCCACCGACGTTTCCAAATCAGGGTCACCCGCGCAGAGATACGCCACAAAACAGGCGCGATTTTCAGAGCGGGCACGGGCAAAAGCTTGAGCGATACGATCCATGAGAAGTGGCCGGCTTGAGCGGCACAACGCCGACAACGGACGAAACGCGCGCCGGGCGCAAAGCGAATTTTTCGCCCAAGGCCACAACGCCAACGTTTGCCATCCGTCACAGCCACGTACCACGCATCCGCTTCGTCACAGCCCGTCCAGCAAGTGGCGGCGCGATCTTGATTTTGTCAATTTTGTGACGATAGCAGGCTGCGATGTCCAAAGCCGTAATCTCAGAGATCTACGAGTCAGGGGTATTCAAAATGGCCTGCCGCCAATTCGATCAGGCGGCCGATGCCATTAACCTGCCCGAATCGCTCCGCGACCGCACCAAGTGGCCCCATCGCTGCCTGGCCGTAACCTTGCCCATCCGTTGCGATGATGGAAACATCATCATCCTCGAGGCCTGCCGCGTGCAGCACAACCTTTCAACTGGCCCAGCCAAAGGCGGCATTCGTTTCCACGAAAACGTCACACTCGGCGAAGTCGCCGCGCTCGCCATGTGGATGAGCTGGAAATGCTCGCTCGTTGGGCTGCCTTTTGGTGGAGCCAAAGGCGGCGTGATCGTCGATCCACGCAAACTTTCCCTCGCCGAACTCGAACGCGTTTCCCGCCGTTACATGCACGAGATGGCCGATTTCATCGGTCCGCATACCGATATTCCAGCACCCGACCTGGGAACTAATGAGCAAATCATGGGCTGGATGATGGACACGTACTCCATCAAACAAGGCCATTACGTCCCCGCCGTCGTCACAGGAAAACCACTTAGCCTCGGCGGTTCCCAAGGCCGCCGCGAAGCCACCGGTAACGGCGTCGCGTATTTGGTAAAGGCCTACCTGGAAGATCTAAAAATTCCCATTAGCCAGGCGACCATCGCCATTCAAGGCTTTGGCAACGTCGGTGCTGAAGCCGCGCTCGCTCTCAGCGACATGGGGGCCCGTATCATCGCGCTCACCGACTACAGCGGCGGTTTGCACAATCCGCGAGGGCTCGATGTCCGCAAACTGATCGAACAACTCAAATATACCCGCGTGCTCACCGGTTGTGAAGGCGGCGATACGATTTCCAACTCCGAGATTTTGGAGCTCGAATGCACCGTGCTGATCCCAGCCGCAGTCGAACAGGTCATAACCGCCAAAAACGCTCCACGCCTGCGCTGCCGCATCCTGGCCGAAGCTGCCAACGGCCCCACCACCGACGACGCCGATGCGATCATCGAACGCCGCGAAGACATCGAACTCATCCCCGACGTACTCTGCAACGCAGGCGGTGTGATCGTCTCTTACTTTGAGTGGCTGCAAAACCTGCAAAATTTTTATTGGTCACGCACAGAGGTGCTGGCGAAACTGCATCCCATGCTCGACCGTGCCAAAGCGAGCGTCGAAGCTCAGAAACAGAAATACAAATTCAGCCGACGCCTCGCCGCCCTTTCGCTCGGTATCGCCCGCGTCGCCGAAGCCAAAAACGCACGCGGTCTCTTCCCCTGAACACCTACGGCTATTAGCGATTTTAAATCGTTCGGTTGATCTTTGGTTCGGGGAAACATCGCGCCCATTTTCAAAACGACCCAGGCGCAAAACCAGGCGAAACCGGACGCCTTCTCCGTTGTGTTTAGACAAACCGTCTGGTTTCGTTCGTGCCATGAAATACCCCGGGGCGTTGATTTTCTTGTGCGCACTATCAACCGTATGGGCCAGCGTGAGCTCCACCGA
Source organism: Verrucomicrobiota bacterium (assembly GCA_043743635.1). Classification (GTDB taxonomy): domain Bacteria; phylum Verrucomicrobiota; class Verrucomicrobiia; order Opitutales; family Opitutaceae; genus JADKHC01. The sequence goes on from JAYTWC010000320.1 coordinate 3,765, forward strand.
GGTCTTACCAAAAACAACCGATCCGCAAATCGGCGCGGCCTTCAATTCGCCACACACCATCTACGTTGACCGAAAAATAATCGGCGAGCATGCATCCCAAACCATTAAAGACCGGCATCAGGTTTTAGTTTTCCTACCCGGCACAAATGGAACCGCAAAAGGCGCCGAGTCGTTCTGCGAACTGGCCGCCGAACTCGGTTATCACGTCATCAATCTGATGTACCCCGACGATGTCGCGGCATCAGTTTGCGCGGGCGATCCCAACCCGCGTGCCTTCGAGGAATTTCGCATGGCTTTAATTGTCGGCGGACAAACGAAACATATTTCAATCGCCCCCGCCGATTGCATCGAAAACCGCCTCGAAAAACTCCTCGTTTACCTGCGTGAAAAAAATCCCGACGAAGGTTGGGGCCTGTTTTCCAACGAAGACGGTTCCATCAAATGGTCCACTGTTGCCGTCGCCGGCCAATCACAAGGCGGAGGCCATGCGGCGCTGATCGCCATCAAGCATCGCGTTGCCCGCGCGATCTGCACCGGCGCACCGAAAGACTACAGCAAACGACTCGACGCTCCAGCGGCCTGGTACGCGCTCGAGTCGGCCACGCCGAAAACCTGCTTCTTCACCTTCAACCACATTCAAGATCCAAAAGCCTGCACACCCGAGCAATTGCTGCAAAATCTAGCTGCATTGAAACTGAATGCCTTCGGCCCGGCCGTGGACGTTACCAAAGAGGACTCCCCTTTCCGACACACGCGAGTTCTGATGACCAGTTTTCCCCCTGTCACCGTGGCAGGCCCCAACAGCGAAGGTGCAAAAAAGGCTCACACGTCAATGATCTCTTCCACCAATGCCTCACGGTGGCAAAAAGTCTGGACCTACATGCTGACCGAGAACGTGCCGTAAACAAAAGTTGCGCGCAATAACCGCACCCAAACGGTCCCGCTAAGTCAGCCTGAACTCCACCATCACCGGCCGATGGTCGGAGAGCATCGAACGCACAACCAGACAATATACCTCCACGCAAGCGGGCGGCAAAAATACGAAATCGAGCGTGCGACGCGGCAACGGCGAGGGAAACGTGCGCGCCCGCCTTGGATGTAGCGAATAGTTCCCGTGTTGAGAAAAATATTCGAAGAGCGACGCCGTCGCATCGGCCTTGGTCGATGGGTTGTTGAAATCGCCGCACACGATCGGCGGCACCGCCCAGTGAGCTTGGCGGTCTATTCGCTTTTTATTAAGATAATCCATCACCTGCGCGACTTGGTTGAACCGATGCGAGCGCGACCGATAATGCAGATGCATGTTCACCAGCGGCACCCGACGCCCGCCGACATCGAGCTCGGCGAAGAGAAAACCTTTTTCGCCCATCCGCTTTTGACCGAACGCGATATTTTCCCACTCCGCGATTGGGTGTTTGGAGAGAATGGCGTTCCCGTAGTTGAGCTTAAGCAGACCACTGCGCCGGTTGTTGATACCGAAGACAGCGTACGGAAAACCGGTGAACTCGCGGAGAAATTCGAGCTGATCGAAATTGCCGGCCCAGACGGAGTTTTGATCGATCTCCTGAAGCGCAATGACGTCGGGATTAAGCTTCTCGATCAATTTCGCGATCCGCAAAAGGATCGACCTGATGCGACGACGCGAAGTCAGCCCTTGGATCGGCTGAAGGCCGCGCCCGTGAGCAATATTGTAGGTAACGATGCGCAACCGCTGCATGGCAGAGCTACAAACATCGGCCTGAAATGCGCTTAATCAACGGGAAAGGCGCAGTTTACAACACGGTGCGCAGCGAGCGGAAGAAGGGATTGACAGGGCGGTAAGCGGCCGTGAGATTCGCCGACCCTTTACGGCGGTCATAGCTCAGTTGGTTAGAGCACAAGATTGTGAATCTTGGGGTCGCGGGTTCGAGTCCCGTTGGCCGCCCCATTTT
>JAYTWC010000321.1:0-2189 GCA_043743635.1 Verrucomicrobiota bacterium
GCTCGCGACTCATTGTCGGCAAGGTGCCGGTTAGCACAAATGTCTTTCCAGCAAACGCCGCGCTGCTGGCGACACGTTTCACCGGTGCCGCCGGCTGCAAGCCAAGTTCGATCAGCTCAATCGCCAAGGCACGATTTCGTGGATCATTGAAATGCTCCATGATCGCTTGCGCCATCGTTTCGCCAATGCCTTCGATCACACTCTTTTTGTCCGCGATAAAATCTTCGAACTTCGCCTGGGCGAGTGCCTCAAGGCTGCCAAATTTCTGCGCGAGATCCTTCGCCGCTGCGGCACCGACATGCGTGATGCCAAGCCCATGGATAAAGCGCCAAAGGTCCGCACGCTTGCTCGCTTCGATGGCGGCGAGCAGTTTGTCAGAGGACTTCTCCACGCTTTTGCCCAAGGTAAGTAAATCGTCGCGCCGCAACCGATAGATATCGGCTACGCTCTTCACCCAACCCTTTTCGACCAGAACATCCACCATCGCAATGCCAAGGCCGTCGATGTCGACACAGGCCTTCGACGCAAAATGTTGCACCCGCCGCCGAACTTGAACCGAACATTCGTAATTGGGACAACGCAACGCAACCTCGCCCTCAAGCTGAACCACTGGCGTGCTACAAACCGGACATTTTTCCGGAAACACGTAGGGAACGCAGGCAGGCGTGCGCCGGACCATGTTAACGGCCACGACGGCAGGAATCACTTCGCCCGCCTTTTCAACGAAGACAAAATCTCCAACGCGAATGTCTTTGCGGGCCACTTCGTCGCGATTGTGCAGCGTCGCACGCGCCACAGTCGAACCAGCCAGATGCACCGGCTCCAACTCGGCCACCGGTGTGAGCACGCCCGTGCGTCCGACTTGGATCGTGATGGCGTTGAGACGCGTTTCAACGCGCTCGGCCGCAAATTTGTAGGCCATCGCCCAACGTGGTGATTTCGACGTGGCGCCCGCTTCACGTTGCAGAGGAATCGAGTCGAGTTTCACCACGGCTCCATCGGTGGCGTAGGCGAATTTACTTCGAATCCGATCGAGTTCTTGCACCGCCGCCCAAGTTTCCGCCGCACCTTGCACCGACCAATATTTCTCAACCGTCGGCAGTCCCCACGCGCGCACTAATTCATGATAACCACGCTGCGTTGTCGGCAGCGCAATCGAGGGCTCGTGATAACCCAGTCCATAGAGCACAATCTCGAGTTTGCGTTGCGCCACTTCGCGCGGATCAAGCTGTTTGATTGTACCTGCGGCCAGGTTTCGAGGATTGGCGTAGAGCGGTTCGCCGGCCTCTTCGCGCTGTTTGTTGATACGTTGAAACTCCGCGTTGGTCAGAAAAACTTCACCGCGAATTTCGATCACAGCGGGAACCGGTGCATCCGGCCCAGCCTTAAGTTCACGCGGCAGCGAGTGAATCGTGCGAGCATTGGCCGTGATGTCGTCGCCTTCGATGCCGTTGCCGCGCGTAACGGCGCGGACCAGTATCCCCTTCTCGTAGGTCAAACTCACCGCGAGACCGTCGATCTTGGGTTCAACGACATAGGCGAGCTGGTCACGGCCGAGCAGCCGAACCAAGCGTTCGTGAAATTCCTGCAATTCCTCCGGCGAGTACGTGTTGTCGAGACTCATCATCCGCTCCCGGTGCCGATAAATGGCGAAACCGTCGGTGCGATCATCGCCAATCTGGTTGGACGGCGAACTCTCCCCTGCCGCATTGGCCGCTGCCGCGAACTCCGCTTCAATTTCCGCCAGCTTTCGCTTCAACTGATCGTATTCAAAATCCGTGATTTCGGGCTGGGCACGCCGGTAGTAAAGCTCATCATGATGAGCGACCTCGGCACGGAGCGCGGCAATGCGGGTTTGAGCTTCGGCGGGCGTCATGACGACGAATGTGAAAAGTTCTCTGTTTTTGTGCTCAATTAACCCATGGTTCAACGATTTCCTCGGCTGGCTGCCAACCTAATTTGTTTCACTCACGTTTTCTAAGTTATTGCCGATACTCTCAAGTGAAGTCCTTAATTATGGACGCTTTGCCCTCTTCGACCGCAACTTTCAAAGCGAGATACGAAACGACAGTAAAACGTCGTCTTCATGTGTCTTGGTTTATTGTTTTCATTTGCCTGATTTCATCGGCTTTCGCGGATGAAGCGGCCAAAACGGTAGCCAGCAACCGTCCCAAGCCATCTTTTTTCGC
>JAYTWC010000322.1:0-1540 GCA_043743635.1 Verrucomicrobiota bacterium
CCATTTCAAAAACTCCGCCGACCCGTCGGCAATCAAACGCTTTGTCCTACACGTGAACCCTCCCGCTCCCATTTCGATCTCACCTTTCGCCAGTAGCCAGCAGCTCCTGTCGCCCGCACTTTTCACGCTCGATCGAAACGGCCTGATCCTCACTGTTACGAGCAACGCCCTGCACTTCTGGCAAACCACTGCCAGCCATGTAGCCAATACGCCGTTCGCCCAACTATTCGTTTTCGACAACACTTCGGTTGCTAAATCCGGCCCCGAAGCCCAGTGGACACTCCTGCTGGCCAACACGCTCGATCGCACCATCGCCTGCGAAGCGCTCCTTCCCGGCACCATGAAGGCCGAAGTCGGCGTGCGCATCGAAGAATCCCAAGGTGGCGCACCTGGCTATTTCGCCATTGTCGAAGACCCTACGCACCATCGCGATTCGAGTCCGCCCATGGTGGTTGATTCCGGTTTGGCTCTCCTCGCGAACAACAGCGCGGCCGGCTTCTTCGATCTCAATTTCAAAGCGAAACAAATCTATTATTCGCCCACTTGGAAAAACCAGCTCGGCTACTCCGACCAGGAACTCACCAACGACTACGCGAGCTGGCAACGCCTCATCCATCCCGACGACTCCGCAGCCGCTCCCGACCACACCCAGCGCAAACCCAAACCAGGCACGTGCGCCTTTTCTGTCGAGATGCGCATGCATCATCGCGAAGGCCATTTCATTTGGGTTCAATGCCTCGGTACCCAAGTCATCGGCCAAAACGGCGAGCTTGAACGCGTCAGCGGCCTCCAACTCGACATCAACGAACGCAAGGAGCTCGACGAACAAACCCAGCTCAACGACGAACGCCTACGCAAACTCTCCAGCAGCGGCAACCTGCTCACTTTCGACTTCGATTTTGCCCGGGGCAAATACTGGCTCTCCCCTGGCTGGAAAAAGCTCTCGGGCGAAGACCACGACGAAGCCGACAGCGAACTCGACTCCTTCCTGAAAGCGCTGCCTGAATCCGCCGCACTCCGAGGCGCTGAGATGTTTTTTCTCACACCTTCGCCCGAGCAATCCGCTTTCGTCGAAGCTATCACCCTACGCGGCCCCTCCTCCGAGCTCGTTCCTGCATTAATCGGCGCCCATCGCCAAATCAACCGCAAAGGCGGCCTCGCCCGCGCCGTCGGCTTCTGCTGCCCGCTCCCCGCCGATCTGAAGGCCAATCTTTCGGCCGTATCCACACTCCCGATACCGGCAAATCTCGTTACCGAAACTCTGCAAAGCCTCACCGAGGCGGTCATCGTCGCCGATACCCAGGGCCGGGTCACCTTCCTCAACCAACACGCCGAACGGCTCACCAGCTGTAAACTGAGCGCTTCTCGCGGAACTCCCATCAACGAAATTTTCCGCCTCACCGAACGCATCACCGGCAAACCCGACCGCGACGCCCTCAACCTCGCGCTCGCCAGCACCGACCACGTCCCGCTCTGCGCCAACCATTCAATTGAGGTTAAAGACGGCATCGTCCGCCCCATCGTCTGGAATGCCCGCCAA
>JAYTWC010000323.1:0-3852 GCA_043743635.1 Verrucomicrobiota bacterium
TTTTCCCAGCCGGCGGCGGCAAAGAAAACCATATCGCCATCGGCAATGCCGAGCTTGGCGGTGAGTGCAGCTTTCTCGGCTTCGGAGAAGAATTTAACGATGGGCGATCTCCATTCGCCGCCTTCGACTTTGATGAAGGCGAGTCCTTTGGCGCCGAGAGATTTGGCGGTGTCCTCAAGGTTCTTGAGTTCGCCTTGCGTGAGATCGGCGAGACCTTTGGCGTTGAAAGCTTTGATCACGCCGCCGTTGGCGACGGTGGATTGGAAGACTTTGAAGCCGGAGGCCTTGAACGTCTCGGAGAAATCGGAGAGTTCCATGCCGAAGCGCATGTCGGGTTTGTCCACGCCGAACCGGTTCATAGCGTCAATGTAAGGCAGGCGGAGGAAGGGCGTCGGGAGGTCGACGTTGAGCACGTCCTTCCAGAGTTTTTTCAACATGCCTTCGAAGATGCGGTAAACGTCTTCGCGATCGATGAAGGAGGCCTCGACGTCGACCTGGGTGAACTCCATCTGGCGGTCGGCGCGCAGATCTTCGTCACGGAAGCAGCGGGCGATTTGGAAATAGCGCTCCACGCCGGCGACCATGAGGATTTGTTTAAACTGCTGGGGCGACTGCGAGAGCGCGTAGAATTCGCCGGGATGAATGCGCGACGGCACGAGGTATTCGCGAGCGCCTTCGGGCGTGGATTTGAAGAGCGCGGGCGTCTCGACCTCAATGAATTCCTGGGAGTCGAAATAGTCGCGGATGGATTTTGCGGCCTTGTGGCGTACTTGAAGGTTCTTGCGCATTTTCGGGCGGCGCAGGTCCAGATAGCGATAGGTTAGGCGCAGGTCTTCGTTGACCTTTTCACCGCCGATGTCGTCGAGCGGGAACGGCGGAGTGTCGGAGATGTTGAAAATTTCGAGGGCTGAGGCGTCGATCTCGATCGCGCCGGTGGGGAGGGAAGCGTTGACGGTACCTTCGGGGCGCGGGACGACGGTGCCGGTGACGCCGATGACGGATTCGGGCTTGAGGTCGGCGGCCTGGGCACCGAGAGCGGCGTTGGTCTGCGGGTCAAACTTAACCTGCGTGATGCCTTTGCGGTCGCGGAGATCGATGAAGAGAATGCCGCCGTGGTCGCGGATCGAGTCTACCCAGCCGACGAGCGAGACGGTCGCGTTGAGGTTGGCAGGAGTGAGTTGGGCGCAGTGATGGGTGCTTTTCATCGGTAAGAAGGGTCAGAGAAAGCCAGCGAGGGCAGGGGGCGCAAGCCAACTCTCATGGACAACCGGGTTAAGTAATTTTCTTCCTCTGAGCCGTTGGAGCCTTTCCTGTACTCAAACCAGCAGGATCCAATATGAAAAGGCGGCTCGAGATCTGCTTGTGGAGATGGACAAACTGTAGCGGTACAGCCAGCTTGCTCGCGCTTTACCCCTCTTACTCCAGTATCCAATCAAGTATCCATGAATCTACTACGCCGAAAGACCGTGGCCGCATTGCAAGCCGAGGCCGTCGCCGAAAACGAACACAGCCTGAAAAAAGCACTGAGCGCCACCAACCTCGTCAGCCTTGGAATCGGTGCAGTGATCGGCGCGGGCATTTTTGTACTCACCGGCCAGGCTGCCGCACAATACGCCGGGCCCGCCATCGCCATTTCGTTCGTGATTTCAGGACTGGGCTGCTTGTTCGCGGGACTGTGCTACGCGGAATTCGCGTCGATGATTCCGATCGCGGGCAGTGCTTACACGTACTCCTACGCGACGCTCGGCGAATTCCTCGCGTGGATCATCGGTTGGGATCTGATCCTTGAGTACCTGTTTTGCGCGCCGACCGTTGCAGTGGGTTGGTCGGGGCATTTCGTGGCATTCCTTAAAGAGTTCGGCCTCGCACTGCCCACGAGTCTGACGAGGGCGCCCTTCGACATTATCAATGGTCACCTTGTCGCCAACGGAGCGATCATGAATCTGCCTGCAGTGCTCATCATTCTTGTGGTGAGCGCGCTGCTGATCATCGGCATCAAAGAGTCGGCGACGTTTAACAATGTGATGGTGGTAACAAAGGTTTCGGTTCTCCTCGCTGTGATCGCGTTTGGCATCTGGTACCTGCTGAAAAACCCAGGGCTAGCGGCAAAGAATTGGACTCCTTTCATCCCGGAAAATACAGGGCCGGGGCAGTTCGGCTGGAGTGGCATATTAAAAGGTTCGGCGGTGATTTTCTTCGCCTATATTGGTTTCGACGCGGTTTCTACTTCCGCGCAGGAAGCGAAAAATCCAGCGAAGGACATGCCCCGGGGCATTCTCGGTTCACTCGCGATCTGCACCTTTATTTTTATCGCACTGTCGCTCGTACTCACGGGCATTTCGAAATACACCGAGCTCAATAACGCCGCTCCCGTCGTCCATGCACTCCAAGCTATCGGCGCACCCGCCATGTTGCGCTATGTGGTCGAGATCGCCGCCATCGCAGGACTCAGTTCAGTCATTCTCGTGATGCTCATGGGCCAGCCGCGCATCTTTTTTTCAATGGCCAACGACGGCCTGCTGCCGGCTGTTTTCGCCAAGGTGCACCCACGTTTCCGCACGCCCTATATCACGACCATGCTAACAGGTGTCGCGGCGGCAATAATTGGTGGCGTCTTGCCGCTGAGTTTGTTGGGGGAACTGGTTTCTATCGGTACACTCTTCGCTTTCGTCATCGTGTGTATCAGCATCATCGTGCTGCGCCGCAAACAGCCCAATATTCCGCGTCCGTTTAAGACGCCATTTGTTCCCCTTGTGCCGATTCTTGGCGCACTGGTTTGCATCGCGCAGATGGCGGCATTGCCGTTCGACACCTGGATGCGTCTCCTCGGCTGGATGGCCATCGGCATCGTGATCTATTTCACGTACAGCATTCGCAAATCGAAGCTGAACCAGACTACAGGGAAATAGGTGGCGTAGTTTTTCTGAACAGACGGAGCATCGTCCAGACAACCCCGTCCGATCGTCTGCCCCGCTGTTGTCCGTGGCCAATTCCTGCGGCGCTTCGGACGGGTTATGATTGCACGTATTTTCAGCCAGACGCCTCCCTTGCTGCAAAATAGCTGCGCAAGCCACTCTCCATAATGGGATAAAACTCTCCCTGAGCAGGAAAGATTCTGTAATATGTGCTATTAGTTTTGGTAGTACACGGGTAGAACCACACCTAATCATCATCTGGTCGGAGTTTTGTTATCATGAGCATCAAATCGATTCGTTGGAGTTTTTTCGTACTCGTCAGCACGCTTCTCGCGCTCTCAATCCAATCGGGTTGCAGCAAGAAAGTTGCCTCGCTGGTCGACGACGGCGGCGGTCGTAAACCGAGCGATTTCCCTGAACTCGCCACCGACGTTTTTAAACCGATGGACGGAGGCATCGCGCTCAGCGTCGATGAGATCAAGGGCCGCAACACGTGGAACCTCTGGTGCGGTGGCGACGAACAATTCTGGGACCGCATGTCGCGCGAGAGCTTCGGCTTGATGGATCTGCTCAAAACCATCGACTCACGCAATCGCGCCAGCCGCTTCAAGGAAATGGGCCTCATCAATCAGCCGGGTTACAAGCAGGCCTCCAAGCCTGACGAATATGGCCTCTGGATCGATGAGGCGGTCGAACCCGAATCATCGGATATCGACCCGAAAGTTTACGGCCGCCCCAGCGGTATCATGGGCTTCCGCCTTTTCCCCAATCCCGACTTTGATGATGCCGCAAAAAAGAAATGGGACGCCAAACGCTTCTACGAGGACGCCGATTATGCCGTCAGCCCGACCCTCGTCCGTCCTTATCGTGTAGGTGTTTCCTGTGGTTCTTGTCATATCGCTTTCAACCCGTGTCGCCCGCCTGAAGATCCGGTCAA
>JAYTWC010000324.1:0-3449 GCA_043743635.1 Verrucomicrobiota bacterium
GAAGCCGACTCCAAAAACGATTCCGGCGAGGCTCATGAACATGGCGCCTCGCTTCGCCAGGAGAAACCGTAGAGCAATGCGCAGCGTGGTCTGCATTCTATCTTATTTCACCACGTCCAGAACACGAATCCGCTGACCATCTTTGTAGGAAGCAAGGTCGTCGAGAATATACAAATCGCCCTCTTTAACGCCGTCGTTAACCTCGGCAAAATTCGGCCCGATAAAACCAAGCGAGACCGGCACAAACCTAACGCGTCCGTCGCGCACCACGTAAAGCTTGCTGTGCTCGCCAAGCGTCACACTGCGACGCGCGATCTGCAGGACATTATCCCTCTGGCCAATGGTTATGCTCGCTTCACCCGTCAATCCTGGTGCCAGCTGCTCGACCGGAATATCAATGCTCAAGAATGCCGTGTAGCGCTTCGTTTTTTCATCCGCGCCCGGCAATATTCGTTCAACCTTCCCCGTAAATCGTTTCCCGTAATGGCCCAAGAAATAGACGACCACGGGCAATCCTGGTTGAACCCCTGCAAAGTTTTCCTCGCTGACCTGCGCCACCACGAGCCGGCTGCGTGAGATAACACGCGCCAGCATCTGGCTGCCTCCGATAAGATCGCCCGTCTGGGAGAGCAATTCGGTGACGGTGCCATCATCCGGCGCGGTGACCTTCATTTTCTCCAACGCGCGGTGTTTCAATTTCAATGTGTTTTCAAATTGATCGAGGCTTTGTCGGTTGTTAATGTCTTCGTTCGCTTTGCGATCCTTTAAAACTTCAAGGCCACGCTTCGCTCGATCGAAATCAACCTTCGACATCCTATCCGCCTCGAACATGCGCGTGGAGTTTTTAAGCGTTTCCTCTGCAGTCGCGATTTCGAAGCGCAACACTGAACCCAGCTCGATGCGTGCTTTCGCCGCCTTGTAATCGGCCTCGATGCGCTCGATCTCCAACTGCAAATCCTGCGGATCAATTTCAAAGAGTAACTCGCCAGCCTTCACTTCTTGGCCGAGCTTAGCGTAACGTTTCACGATGCGTCCGCCCTGCTCGGACTTGATTTCCATCACACCGTCTGTCGTCACGGTGACATTAGCCGGCACCGCCCGCACGGCCGTACCACGCAGCACCGCAGCCACCGTCGCTACGGGCAATGCCTGTTGATACCCGAACCATCCAAGTGCAGCAATTGCGACCACAACCAGGCCTGTGACAATTTTTGTTTTTGATTGCATCAGTTTAATGTTTTGGCGCCAGTGCGACCGCAGGATCCTTGCCCCGCAAAGAAAGATAATTTACGATCTGCAAATAGTAATCGGCGCGCGCACCATTGGTTGACTGCAGCGCACTTTCCACCGTGGATTTCGCGTCGTCCCATGCCCTTTTGGGAGCGAACCCGGACTCAAAATCGGCCTTACAGGTTTCAACGCTCGAGCGGCAATTTCGCAATCCTTCTTCGGTTTTTTGAAGCGACTCCCAGTTCATTTGTAGCGCAAAGACGGTGCTATTAATGGTGTCCCGATAATCTCGCTCCGCTTGGTCACGGGCGTTTTTCAACTGCCGCAGCCTGATCAATGAGCTCTTCTTTGCGGCCTGTGTGCTATAACCATCGAAGATGTTCCAATTCACATTGGCGGAAACGCCGTAACTTGTAAGAACGAAGGGCCCGCCATACAGCTCGATATTATTCGGTGTATTGTATCCCCGCGTCGCGTTGAGGCTGACGCCCAATTTCGGGCGAAGTCGGGTGCTGGTGATTTCGTAGTTTAAACGTTCGGCATGAATCGAGTCATCCGCATTCAACAAATTGGCCGGGAGGTAGTCACTTGAAAGCTGCAACAAGCTCTGCAAAACAGGAGATAAGTCAGCACTGATGGCAGGAATCTCTTTCGGCAGCACGGTCGAAGACGTAAAATCTACGATACCGGTCAACTGACGGAAGGCCGCCCATTGCTCCTCGTAGCTGTTGTCGGAGCGACGAAGCTGAAATTTAAAGTTTTTAATCCGCTCATCGGCACTGCTCGCCGCACTTGCAGTCACAAATCCGTCCGCCTGTTGCTGCTTTACGAAATCACGCTCCTTTTCCAGATTCTCCAGGGTCACGCGCTCCGCCGCTTTACCATTGGCCGCGCCGATCAGACCGAAATACGCTCGACGAACCTCGATCACGAGTAAACGGCGTGCTTCTCCAATATTACGCCCCGCGATGGCGCGCTGCAGTTGCGCTGATTGATATCCTTTTTCCAAAGCACCCCATTGATAAATCGGCTGACTGATACCCACGTTGTAATTCAGCACCTGCACTTTACCCTTCGAGGTGCGCGCCGCCACGGGAGTGCCATCGGGAGTGTTAAATGCACTGTAGTCGTAATGGTTTAATGATTCGCTATAACCAAACGATCCCGAGGCATTGGGCAACATCGGCGCGCGTGCCGACGTCACTCCCGTATTGGCCTGCTCCAAACCAAAACCCGCATCGATCAAACGCGGAGAGTTGCGCATGGCTTTGGCCAAAATCTCCTGCAACTGCGGAATCGCCTTCTCTGGCAGCGCGTCGACTAACAACGCATCACTATCGCGCACCTCACCCGCAGAAATTGTCCACACTCCGCTCAACAACAAAAGCGCTGATCCAAATAAGAAAATTGAACGCGTGTATTTCAAAATGAATGCCTTAAATTCAAGATACGCTTAGACGTGCTGTAAAGGATTTGTTCCAAGCGAACTTCAAACGACCACCTCCTCAAACACCGTTTTGATTTGTGTCCGGCCAACTTCCGTCATCGAAACACAGCTTAACTGACGTGATTTCAAAATTAACGCCCCTTCTCAGCGGCTTCGCCCGAAAACGCGAACTTTGGTGGCAATTTTCCCTGCGCGCCGTCGAAATGCGCCATCGGGGAAGCTACCTCGGTATCATCTGGCTCGTGCTAAACCCACTCCTGATGCTCGCGCTCTACGTCACCGTTTTTGGCTTCATCTTTGGCAGTCGTTTCCGCGGCCACGAAAACGAAACGCCCATCGACTTTGCGCTCGCCGTTTTCCTCGGCCTCAGTCTGTTCCACGTTCTCTCCGATACCATTTCGGTCGCGCCTTCCCTGATCGTCGGCAACCCCAACCTCGTCAAAAAAGTAGTCTTCCCACTCGAGATTCTGCCACTCGCCCATGTCTCTGCCTACTGGTTCCATTTTTTGATCAACATGGGACTGCTCTTCGTCGGCGGACTCATCGTTGGCCGTCCGATCTCGCTCACCGGCCTGCTCTGGATGCCCGTTATCCTTATTCCCCACGTTCTATTTACCCTCGGCATCGGTTGGTTCGTGGCCGCTCTGGGCGTCTTTTTTCGCGACATCACCCAAATCACGCAGGTGCTCATTCAGATCATCTTTTACGCCAGTTGTATTTTCTTCTCAACCAGTCTGCTCCACGGCGTCACCTGGCAGATTTTGAAATGGAA
>JAYTWC010000325.1:0-2415 GCA_043743635.1 Verrucomicrobiota bacterium
CAGTTCGCGCAAGGCCTTCAGATCCTTCTGCAACCACGCCAATTCATAACGCACCTGCAACTCGATCAACCGCTCCAAACCCTTCTCCGTCGCGGCCGCCGATTCCTCCTTCGTTTTAAAAAGCCTCAACGCCACGCCTCCCGCCTCCGCCTTCAGACCTGGAAACGCGAAAACTTGAACCCCCGCCTGCTCGCCGATTTCGACTCGCTCGGGAATATCGCCAAAGGTCCAAGCGGTTTGTTCGGTCTTTTCCCAACGCATTTTCGCCCGGCGCAACGCCGCCGGATCTTCACGACCTACATTCGCGCTCGCCTCACGCTGACGCGCCGCCAGCGCCTTTTCGATCTCCGTCAAATCGCGGTTCGCGCAAATTTCTTTTCCTTCGTCATCGAGCACGCGCACCCGCACGCGCAAATGATCCGGCAGCGGTTTTTCAAACCACAACACCGGATCGATGCCAATCTGAAAACGTTCCTTCAACTGCGCCGCCAACGCTTCAATCAACGTTTCCCGACGCCCAGTCAGACGGTCCCGCTGCGCCAGTTGCACAGCCAAGCTCTTCGCCGTCTCCGCCAGCGGCATAAATGACCGCCTCAGCTCTTTAGGAGTAGCACGTAGATAATGTTCCACCTTGGCCTCCAGATGCCCGGGCACGGCCCAGTCGATCGCGGCCACCGTGAGCTTCTCCGCCTCGCCCACCGGCACGTCCAAAGTCACGCCGTCGTCGGATTGTCCAGGTTTGTACGCGTACGCGATCGGCATCGCTCGATTTTCAAGCGGCAACGACTCGGGAAACGCCTCGGTGTCGTGTTGCAGCGCCTCCGGATCGCGCAGATCGTCAGGCTCCATCATCAAAAAGCGCGGCTCCGCGCCCTTCCGTTCGCGCACCAGATCAACCAGCTCGGCCACCGCTGAAACCGAACCAACATCATCAACTAATAATCGCGACGCATAAAATCGATAAACACCTTCATCAAGATTCATGTAGCTGCTGTCGCGGGCGCGCGTGAGCAGATATTCAATTTTTTCCCGCACTTCGCGATTGTGGATCAAAAAATCAAAGGGCCAGGTAACCGTATCGTTGACCAACCCCTCGCGGATAAAAATTTCCGTCGCCTGCACTGGATTGATCTTCCCAAAGCCGACCGAACGCGTCTCTAACTCCAGTCCATATAGACGGGTCTTCTGTTTCACCAACACACGACCGCCATCCACACTCCAAAATGGTTCACTGTGAGAAACCCGAACTAAATGTTCAGCCAAATCCAGCGTCCACAACGGGTCGAGCCGTGCACACGTGCGGGCATATAACCGCGAGGTTTCCATGATCTCCGCCGCCATGATCCACCTCGGACTCTTCGAATCTTTCCTGGGTGGAACGCGACCTCCGGGCGCGTTTTTTTTCGGCTCGTCCTTCGCAAACAAAACCGAGCCCGGAAACAATATCACACGCCGATCATGCGTGGCCTTGTAACCACCATTTTCGTCGTCCCGCGTCGCAATGTTACCCAGCAATCCCGCAAGAATCGACCGGTGGATCGCGCGATAGGCCGGCGTGCCAAACGCCTCTTTGTCGGGCGTGATCTGTTCGGGTTGAAGGCCGTAAAACGCCGACGTAAGCCGAAAATCCTTTCGCTCCTCCAGCACATCGAGCAATTGCGCATGGATGTCGCGCCATTCCCGCATACGCGTGTAACTCAAAAAATGCTCGCGACAAAACCGCCGGAGCTTCGCCTGCGACATCGTTTCAAACTGATCGTGATAAGCGTCCCAAATATTGAGCAGCGCGAGAAAATCAGAATCCGGATGCGCGAACCGCCGGTGTGCCGCATCGGCCTTTTCGCGTGCCTCAAGCGGACGTTCCCGCGGGTCCTGAATGGAAAGCCCCGCCGCAATGACGAGAATTTCGCGCAGGCATTTTTCGGTGCGGGCCTGCAAAATCATGCGCCCCACCGTGGGATCAACCGGCAATCGCGCCAGCTCGCGTCCGAGCGCAGTCAACCGACGCGTCTCGGCGGTTTCTCCATCAATCGCGCCCAACTCCTCCAGCAACGCATAACCGGAACGAATTGCCTTCGTCGCCGGCATGTTGATGAACGGGAATCGTTCAATATCGCCAAGACCGAACGCCTTCATGCGCAAGATCACATCAGCCAGATTAGCACGTTGGATCTCGGGCTGGGCGAAACGGGGACGTTCGTTGAAGTCCTTTTCTGAATACAGGCGAATGCATACGCCCTCGGATACGCGGCCACTGCGGCCCTTGCGCTGATCAGCGCTCGACTGCGCAATCTCTTCGATCGGCAGACGACGGGTGCGCGACTGCGTAACATACCGACTCACCCGCACGAGGCCTGTGTCGATAACAAACCGGATGCCAGGAATCGTCAGCGACGTCTCGGCGATGTTCGTGGC
>JAYTWC010000326.1:0-3383 GCA_043743635.1 Verrucomicrobiota bacterium
TTGCGCTCTGGATAGTAGTGAAGCTGCTCAAGTGGACGATGATCTTCTTATTCACACTCATCCTCCTCGTGATTGTGGCCGGTGTATTGATCGGCTGGCTCGGCTGAAGCGGCTGGTTGCGGATAAAGTTCCGAACGCGCCCGCTTTTTCTTGTCACGTTTTCGCACACTCCATACCCCTCAACGATGAAGTACATCTTCGTCACCGGTGGCGTCGTTTCCTCGCTTGGCAAAGGCCTCACGGCTGCGGCGCTCGGCGCTCTGCTCGAAATGCGTGGCCTCATGGTGCGCATCCAAAAATTCGACCCGTACCTCAACGTCGACCCAGGCACGATGAGCCCGTTTCAGCACGGCGAAGTGTACGTGCTCGAAGACGGTGCCGAGACCGATCTCGACCTCGGCCACTACGAACGTTTCACCAGTGGAAAACTTTCCCGGCTCAATAACCTAACCTCTGGTCAGGTCTACGAAAGCGTCATTCAAAAAGAACGTCGTGGCGCCTTCCTCGGCAACACCGTGCAAGTCATCCCGCACGTCACGAACGAGATTAAAGAACGCATTTACCAAGCCGCAAAAGATGTCGACGTTCTTATCACCGAAATCGGCGGCACGACAGGCGACATCGAAGGCCTGCCTTTCCTTGAAGCGATGCGTCAGTTCGCCCTCGAAGTGGGTCAACGCGATGTGATTTTCATCCACGTTACCCTCGTGCCCTTCCTAAAGGCCGCCGGCGAACTCAAGACGAAACCCACGCAGCAATCCGTCGCGAAACTTCGCGAAATCGGTATCCAGCCGCACATCCTCGTTTGTCGTTGCGACCATCCGCTCGACAACAGCCTGCGCGACAAACTCTCGATGTTTTGCAACGTGCCGATGAAGGCCGTGATCGAATGCCGCGATGTCGATTCGATTTACGAACTACCTGTTGCGCTCCAAAAGGAAGGATTGGACAGCCTGGTCGTCGATCTCTTCTCACTCAACGCTCCAACACCGGCAAAAAATATCTGGGAAGAAATCGTCGTCCGCATTAAAAACCCTGCGCATAAAGTCCGCATTGGCGTGGTCGGGAAATACATCGAACTACAAGACGCCTACAAATCCGTCTACGAGTCCGTCACTCACGCCGGCATCGCGAACAACGCCGAGGTGGAGATCGTCCGCATCGACGCCGAAGACCTCGAAAAGAAAAACGGCCTCGCGATCCTGAGAAACCTCGACGGTATCCTCGTCCCCGGTGGTTTTGGCGACCGTGGCACCGAAGGCAAAATCGCCGCCGCCAGGTACGCCCGCGAAAATAAAATTCCGTATTATGGCCTCTGTCTCGGCTTGCAGATCGCGGTCATCGAATTCGCCCGCAACGTGCTCGGCCTTGAAGGCGCTAACAGCACTGAGTTTGATGCGAAGACTGCGCATCCGATCATCAACATGATGGAAGAGCAGAAAGCCGTTATCGACAAAGGTGCGACGATGCGCCTCGGCAGCTACGAATGCGCGGTTACGCCTGGCACGCACGCGGCGAAAGCCTACGGCAAGGAAAGTATTCGCGAACGCCACCGTCACCGTTTCGAAGTGAATAACGCCTACGTGGCACAGCTGCAAAAAGCAGGCATGCTGGTCAGCGGCATCAACCCGCGCCGCAACCTCGTCGAGATCGTCGAGCTCAAGGGCCATCCATGGTTTGTCGCTGTGCAGTTTCACCCGGAATTTCAATCCAAGCCGAACCAGCCGCACCCGCTTTTTGCCGCCTTCATCGGCGCTTCGATCAAGAATCAAAAAGGCGCGACGAAGCCGAAGACACCGGCGAAGGCTGCCAAGACTGCGAAGAAGAAGTAGGTCGGGCGCTGACCGCCTCGAAACAGTAAATCAGATTGCCCCAAGCCGCGAGCCTGAGGTCTTTTCAAGTCTCGGCTTGGCCGGCTCACAAACCGAGCATGCAAGGGACTGCCTGCTCCACCTCGGAAGCGAGAGGAGCGGGCTCTGATCTGAGGTGGATCGTGCAGTCCCTTGCGCGATGGTTTGATAGCGCTGGGCTTGCACCGATCACTTGTGATTCAGGGGTTTGAAAAGAGGTCGAACTTTGCAGTTTGCACTCAGCTGAAATCGATCCCGGCGGCGACGGCGCGCCGCCCTCCACATCAGCATCAGTACACGAAAAGCTGGGATCCTGAAAAAGGAATGAAGCTTTTGGGTTTGAGGCGTTATTTATGCCGACTTGGCAGGCGTTTGGTGTGATTCGAAAAGTTCGGCAATCACATCTTCCAGCGGCACGTCCTCGATCGTGATGTCGGCGACGGGGCCGCTGGCGAGGATTTCCTGCGACGTGGCACCGATGTTCTCGCTGTCGACGTTGAGCGTGTACTGGCCTTCGTCGTTGCGGGTCGCGATGCCGTAGCGCGATTTCCAGTTTTCTGGAAACGAACCATCTTGCGGAAGGAATTTAATGATCTTCTTCCGGCTGCCCGAGCCGGCCTCAAGGCGGTCGAGAGCACCGTCGTAGATTTTAATGCCTTTGTGGATCACGATCACGCGTTCGCAGAGTTCCTTGATGTCTGCCATGTAGTGGCTGGTTAGGAGAATGGTGACGCGGTGCTTGCGGTTGTAGTCGCGTAGGAACTGGCGGACGGCTTTTTGCGAAACAACGTCGAGGCCGATGGTCGGCTCGTCGAGAAAAAGCACGCGCGGTCGGTGGAGCAGGGCGGCAATGAGCTCCATTTTCATGCGTTCGCCGAGGGAAAGTTCACGAACCATCACATTGAGCTTTTCTTTGACGCCGAGCAGGGTGACGAGTTCGTCGAGCGTGGACTGGTACTGCGCGGGATCGAGGCCGTAAATGTGCTTGAGCAGCAGGAAAGACTCGATGGCGGGCAAGTCCCACCAGAGCTGATTCTTCTGGCCGAGCACGAGCGCGAAGAGACGACGGTAGGCATTTTCGCGTTTGGTCGGATCGAAGCCGGCGACGCGCGCGGTTCCGGAGGTCGGGTAGATCAGGCCCGAGAGCATCTTGAGCGTGGTGGTTTTCCCCGCGCCGTTTGGGCCGAGGAAACCGACGAATTCACCTTCGGCGATGTCGAACGTGATATCTTTCGCCGCAGCGATTTCTTCGAAGTCACGTTTGAACAGTCCGCGCACGCCGCCCCAGAAACCGGGTTTCTTTTTATAGGTGCGGAAGATGCGGGTGAGATTTCGAACTTCGATCATCGGAAAGAGCAGTGAAGTGATCGGGCCGTTTCGTGCGACATGAAATCGCAGATATTTCGGCTGAGTTTATTGCGAGCAAAGCGTGGCACGCTTGTGGGTTAATTCAGGTTGTAATCATGAGGCCGTGCTGTAACTGGGGAATATGCGCAGATTTGCACTGCTATTTTTCATGATGTTTGCCGTTGC
>JAYTWC010000327.1:0-2734 GCA_043743635.1 Verrucomicrobiota bacterium
CACAGCAACACCCAACCACTCGATGTGCTCCGCGTCCTGAAAATGCTCATCATCCACGATCTGGTGGAAATCGACGCCGGCGACACTTTCGCCTACGACACCGCGCGGACGGCCGATCAACACGAACGCGAAGCCCGTGCCGCCGACCGGATCTTCGGGCTATTGCCGCAAGACCAAGGTTCGGTGCTGCGCGCGCTTTGGGATGAGTTCGAAGCGCGTGCCACGCCCGAAGCGAAATTCGCCGCGGCCGTGGACCGTTTTCAACCGATGCTCCTCAATTGCCTGACCGAAGGTGCCGCCTGGAAAAACCACGGTGTGACCGCCGACCGCGTCATCGCCCGCAACCAACACATCGCCGAAGGTGCCACCGCACTCTGGGAACACATGTCGCAGATGATCACTGAGGCCGTAGCCAAGGGACATCTGGCTCCACCACGGTAAGTGGGGCGCTATTAGAGCGAAAAATCGAAGGCGGTGTAATTCTTATGACCCGGTAGGCGTCACTCCGCCGGACTTCAGTTTGGTCGTAATGTGACGAACAGACATGCAGTTCCGTGCATCCTACTTTGTACACACGAGCTTTCCAGCGGCTCGCAGCCGTCGCGGTGGTGTTGATTGCAGTGCCCCAGCTTATGGCACTCGATCCTGCGCGTCCAGCCGACCAGTACGCTAGCGACGAATGGTCAACCTCCACCGGCCTTCCTAACAGCACCATACGCGCCATTGCGCAAACTCCGGACGGTTTCCTTTGGATCGGCACCCCGGAAGGACTTGCACGTTTTGATGGCGTTACCTTCGAAACCTACACACGCGACAACGTCCCGGAACTTGGCAGCGACTCGATCTCCGCCCTCGCCGTTACAGCAGACGGAACACTTTGGGCAGGCACGGAAAACGGATTTCTTTCGTCATTCAAAAACAACCAGTGGCACCAGATAAAATTCCCTGAAGATGACTCGCCTCAAACCATCAGGAGCATTCTTCAAGAACCCGACGGCAGTATGCTCATCGCCCAAGTCGAAAGGCTGTGGCGATATAAAGAGGGGAAATTGGAACGTTTTCCTTTCACCGAAAACACCCGCCCCACCGGCGTCCGCCAAATGTGCGAAACCCCCAGCGGTGAAATTTGGCTGGCTGGAGCCCGCATCAACAAAATCACTGCGGGCAAAGGTCAGATTTTAACCAACAAAAAAGACGGGCTTCCCCATGATCGCGCCCTTGCCTGCACGAACGCGTTGGAAGGTGGTGTCTGGCTCGGCACACCCCGCGGTGTTGTGCGATATTCCGATGGCAAAATCGAAAAATTAATCAGCACCGCAGATGGGCTACAGACAAATTCCATCCAGTCCCTTCTGATCGACCACGACAAACAGCTGTGGATCGGCACCGCGATGGGACTTTTCCGCTTCCAGGGTGACCGCTGTGAACCCTTCAGCAACCAGCACGGCGAACAACCGAGCGACATCAGTACCCTCTTCGAAGACCGGGACGGCAATGTGTGGTGCGGAAACAGTCGCGGTCTGATGCGCATCAAAGACGTCAAGGCCAGCACCCTCGGCCGGCGTGAAGGTATCGCCAGCAGCCCAATCTGCATCGTCCAAAGCAAGAACGGCGATATTTGGATCGGTACTAATGGTTCTGGACTCGTTCACATCTCCGAGGGCAAAATCCAACATATCCGCGCCGACGCTGGTTTGATGGAAGAGAGTATTTCCAGCCTGGCCGAGGACAACGAGGGCCGCATCTGGATGGCTTACCCGAACGGCTCCATCGGCATTTACGCCAACGGGAAAGTGACGAACTCCAACGCAGGCATCTATCCCGGCCGGGTGCGCAGCATCGCAGTCGATCACGATGGCGTTGTTTGGGCCGGCATGATTTCCAAAGGCCTCAAACGCTGGAATGGCAGCGCCTTTGATGATGTTCCATTGGAGGATTTCGGCCTGAACATCCGAAACCTCCTCGTCGATCACGAGAACCGATTATGGGTCACCTCCCGCGGTGGTGGCATTGGCGTGCTGGAAAAAGGAAAATGGCAACAGCTCATCGCAGCCCGCAAGGACACCGATTTCGACATTGCCGGCCTCTGCGAAGACCACGAAGGGACAATTTGGATCACAGCCACCTACGATCCCCAACTGCGACGCATTAAAAATAAAATAGTCGAGGTCGTTCCCATCCTTTCCGACACTTTCGGCCATGCCTTTGGCGTCACTTCAGATCGGGAAAATCTTTGGATCGCCAGCACCTCAGGCCTTCTTCAACTCCCATTCGCCGAAGTCCACGCTGCCCTCGCGAGAACCAAGGAAAAGCCCTCCGGAGAAGTGATCAACGAATCCGACGGACTGCGTCTCGGCAGCCCAAGCTTCGGCGGATCACCCAACGCCTTGTGCGCGCAAAACGGCACCCTCTGGTTCCCCATGCACCTCGGAGTCGCCATAGTTGACCCCAAATTAATCCGCCGCAGGGCATCCCCCATCAATCTCTCGATCGAGGACTTTGCCGTTTCACGGCACTCCATCAACCGCTCGCTCCTCAACCAGCTGCCACCTGGACAACAGGAAATCTCCATCGCCTACACGGCACCGAACCTTTCGGCCCCTGAAAAACTTTCCTTCCGTTTCAGACTGGTCGGACTGAATGAAAAATGGACGGAGGCCGGGAGCCGTCGGATGGCGGTTTATTCCAACCTACCGGCCGGACAATACCGGTTTGAAGTCACTGCGCGCCATCA
>JAYTWC010000328.1:0-6008 GCA_043743635.1 Verrucomicrobiota bacterium
CAGAGCGCCGCTTTCGATGAAGAGGTTCACATTACTGCCGAGGGCGATTGGGCCGGAGAGATAGGCCGAGCTCGCCGCAGGAATGCGTACGATACCACCACCGGCGGTCTGCGCGGCAGTGATGGCATTCTGGATGGCCGTGGCGTTATTGGTCGAACCATCTGCTACCGCTCCGTAGTTTGTAACATCAAAGATTGTCGTCGGAATCGTCGGCAACGTCGGCAGGTCTGCGGCGGCCGCCGCGTTGGCATCAACGGTGAGCGCCACCGCACTGCTGGTCGTCACCCCGCCGGCACTGGTGATGACAACTTTGTAGCTGCCCGAATCGGTGGCCTGAACACCGGTGAGTGTGAGGACCGCGTTTGTGGCCCCGGAGATGGCAACGTTATCTTTGTACCATTGGTAGGTGAACGGACCACTGCCGGTCGTGCTGACCGAGAAGGTGGCGATGGAGCCAGCCAGCGACGACTGGGCCGTTGGTTGATAAGCGATGGTTGGCGGATTGGAGTAAACGGTCAACGTGGCGGCCGAGCTGGTTACGTTGTTGACTGAGTTGCTCACCACCACCGTGTAGGAACCAGCATCGCCCGTCGCGACCGGATTGAAGGTTAATGTCGAACTGGTCGCACCGCCAATGGCCGTGCCGTTTTTTTGCCATTGATACGTCAAAGGCGCACTTCCGCTAGCAACAATCGAGAGGCTTACGCTGGTCCCAACGACAACCGCTTGGCTCGCTGGCTGCGTCGTGATCGATGGAGCAGTCGCGTTGGTTACAAGTGTGGCCGCAGAGCTCGTAGCCGTGCCAGCAGCATTCGTCGCTGTTACGGTATAGCTACCGGCGTCGCTGGCCGAGGCACTCGCAATCGTGTAGGTCGCGCCGGTCGCTGCAGCGATTGCGCTGCCGTCCTTGTACCATTGATAGGCGGCAGGCAAAACTGCGGCAATATCCACTGAAAGCGTGATAGCATTCCCTGTGGAAATTGTACCACCGGTTGGTTGGGTAAGAATGATCGGAGAAAGTGCAGGCGTCCATGTAACGTTAGTCGCGCCGGCAATCGTCGTGCTGAGCACCCAGGTGGCATCGCTGTAATTGGCGATTGCTGTGGTATCGGGAGCCCAGGTCGTGAAGTTCACGCGGCCGGAGTACGTGAGAGCGCTGCCATTGGCATCTGTGGTGCCGTAGTCCCAATTGTGCACGGTGGCCGCGAGCGCCGCATAAGTCGCGGAGCTGGCACTGTTCAATAACCACCAGCCATTTTTGTAGTCGGAACCGCTGTCAGCGACCGTCGTACTGAGGAACGCATTATTGGTCGCGCTGCCGATACGGCAGTTCATCAGAACGACTTCGCAAGCTGGGAATCCGGCCGGATCGATGCGGTTCAGGAAACAGTTGGCCGCGCTGGCGTCCGCGATGAACGTACAGTTATTAAATACGTAGCCGTGGTTGCTGGCGGTGTTGCGGATTTGGGCAAAGTAACCGCCCGTGCGATTCAGCATCTTGATCGTACAATTCTTAAAGAACGATGGTCCGTCACCCCACATGAAATCGACGTCGCCCTCGATAGTACTGTCGCTGATGTAACACTGTTTATTCAACTGAACCGTGTCCTGATAGCTGGTGAAATTACACTTCGTAACGATGTTCTGCGCCACCGGGGCCGAAGCGTTACTCGTGCCGCTGATGATCAGCGCTTCCGCCTGCGAACCGCCCTGCGGGGTCGAGTTCACAACACTCAGATTTACGAATTTCACGTCGTGTACCGAAGCGGTGATAACCGTGCTGCGGTGATAAAAACCAGAGACGTTGTTGAACGTATTATTATTTGGATATTTGATGATGGTTTGGGTGCGATCCTGACCAAGGAAGGCGATATTATGCTTCGTCTGCATGCAGACTTGCTCGAAGTAAGTGCCGTTCTTGATGTAGACGGTCGTCGCAGTCGTGTTGTTGGCGGCAATGGTATCGCACGCAGCCTGCACCGTGCAGAAATCGCCCGAGCCATCCGCCGAAACCGTCAGATAGGTGGAAGACGCGGGAGTCGAAACCGTTGTTGAAAACGTCCACGTGGTTTTGTCGGAGATGCCGGCATAGGAAAGCCCGGTGCTGTCGACCAAAACCCCGGCGTCGATCTTCACGTAGTAGCTCGCGCCACGAGCGAGGACGCCGTTGCGCGGATAAATCGTGACGGTATTTCCTGAGACCGTGAGCGGATAATAATTCCAGTTGGTAACGCCTCCGATGGTTTTGTTGGCCACCGGCAAATCCAGGGTCGAGAGCGTGCTGGCCGCGCGCAGTGTTTTCTTCGTCGCCGTCGCGGCCACAAGGTCGATCGTGTCGACAACCGTATCGTTGGAGGCGTTGTAGATTTTGATCGTACCACCTACGCCAATCGTCGGCGCGCTGTTGAAAGTCATGGTCAGTCGCGTGTCCGGCAAAATGCCAGCCGCACTATTCACGGGAGTGAGGGCCGTCGCGGTGAGCGTAGCCGAAACAACCGCCACCGACACCGTGCTGCTCGTAGCGCTGCCGACCGAGTTGGTCAGGGTAACATAATAGGTTCCCGTATCGGCGCCGGTCGCGCTCGCGACCGAGTAAGTCACCGATGTCGCGCCTGAGATGGCCGTACCGTTTTTATACCATTGATATGTTGGCGACGGCGTGCCGGTCGCAGCCGTCACCGAAAGATTGAGTGCACTACCAACATTGAGCGTCGCCGCCGTGGGTTGCGTGCCAATCGTTGGAGCTTGGTTAACGGTTAGGAGAACCGGCGTACTCGCGGCCGAACCCTGCGCATTCGTCACGACGACCTTGTAATATCCGGCATCACCGAGCGTGGCACCGCTGAGCGCGTAGGACGCACTGGTTGCCCCCGAAATATCGGCGTAGGCCGCCACACCGTCCGCACTCTTCTGCCATTGGTACGCGAGTGTCGCCGTGCCGGTTGCAGTAACGCTAAAGGTGTTGGACCCGCCCACCAGAATCGTTGCCGCAGTGGGATTGGTTAGAATCGATGGAGCGACCGCGCCGGATGATACGGTCAGGATAGCAGTCGAACTCGTCGTCGTGCCCGCTGTGTCGGTCACTGTGACATAATAATTACCCGCATCGCCAGCCACAGCCGACGCGATGGCATAGGAAGAACTCGTCGCGCCAGAGATGGCCGCAGTGTCTTTGTACCATTGGTAAGTAAGCGTCGTGCCCGTACCACCGTCGGCCACCACACTGAGCGTAACCGGGGCGCCAACAGAGGCTGTTTGCGTAAGCGGTTGCGTCGAAATGACCGGGACAACGATCACGGGTGCATTCGTGGTGACCAGAATTTTATTCACCGTCACGAGTTCCTGATGGGTCGCTCCCGAGGCGCCGGTCGCCCGAAACCCAAAGGACAACGCATCGTAACTCGCCGTCAAAATGCTTGAAGAAGTAACACTCGTGTTGAAAAGACTGGTGCCTGTGGAATCTACGCCGGTGTACACACTCGTATCAATCTTGAGCGCTGTAGCGCCTGTCTTGGTTATGGTATAGTAAATCGTATATTGTGTGGCGGCGGTCAGCGACGCGATGGCCGAAGTGCCGGTCGAGCCCACAGCGGTACCGGCCGGATTTGCGTACGCGTAAGCGACATCCTGATTGCTCGTACCGGCCGCCGTTTGCGCAGCACGCGTGTAAACTCCATAGGCCGCGCCCGAGGACATGATGCGGCTGGCATAGCCAACCCAGTTCTGGGCATTGCCCGCCAAGCCGGTGGTCGCGGCCTGGCCACCTGGCAGCGGCTGAACCTGACTCGCATTGTAAAGACCAACCAGCAAACCGCTGGTCGAATAATCGAGCATCGCCGACTGCGCCGTGAAAGTCACTTGAAATTGCAGGTAGTCGTTAGTGTTGGTCAGTGTCACCGGGTACTGGGTGAACAGCGCCTCAATCATGTTCACGGCCGAGGTGGTCGCCGGCAAACCGAACTGCATCGCTCCCGCCGCAACCGAAGTCGTTTGCAGCGCCTTGGCCGAAATCTGCTGGTACGCGGTTGCGTTCAGCGAGGCGGTCGCAGGCGTTGGCCCGGTATTATTGATCGTGCTCGCTCCAGCAAAAGTGTCGTTAAACACCGTCGTCTGCGCGCGCAGGGCGGGCAGGCAGCCCAGCACAAATGCAATCAGAGCAAGAGCGATCGTCTTAAACAGGGATGGGGAAGTAGGCATGGGACAGGGTACAAAACATGGCCCCAAAGGGCTTTTTCACGGTAAGGGAGACAGGCAAGAATAGCACCGGTTCTGCCGGCAGAACCAGGAGGGGGTTTTAATTTATTTGGCAGTACGCAAAACACCTAAGGGAGCACCCTCTCCTCAGAGCAAGCACCCACCGGGTCACATCGTTGAACACGAGACGACAGAAGGTCCGTAAGTCGCACGTCATCACAACAAACTGAGCGTGCTGTAATGAGAATTGATGACACGGCGCAGAGTACCCGCCAACGCTCGTCCACTCACCCCAGCATCAGCACCGCCGTCAGCGACACGATCGAGAGCACCGTGCTGATCACCACACTGCTCGCCGCGAGTGCTTCGTCACCGCCGAGCTTGCCCGCGAGCGTAAACGAGGCCGCCGCCGTCGGCGTGGCGAGAAACAACAACGCCACTCGCGTCTCGTCCGGCGTAAGCCCGACCCAACGCGCCAACGGCCAAGCCAGCAACGGCGCCACCGCAACCTTCAAAGTCGACGCCAAAAACGCATTCGTCCGCTTCCCGCGCAGCGGCATGATGACCAGCGTGCCGCCGATGCAAAGCAACGCGAGCGGCAACGCCATCTGCCCGACCACCGAAACCGACTGATGGAGCCAAACCGGCATCACGAGCCCCGTCGCGGCAAACGCCACGCCCATACCACTCGCCAGCAACAACGGATTTGTCACCAGCTGCCAGCCGATCGTGCGCACCATCGCCGCGCCCGGTCTGCCATGACCCATCAAAAGCAGCAGCACGCCCAACGTATTCGTGACGACCACAAGCGGTGCCATCGCCAGCAACGCCACCTGACGCATCGGACCTGCATCAGGACCGCCATGGGCGGCGATGGCCAGCAAGACAACCGGCAGGCCAATGTAGGCGAGATTCCCTCGGATCGACGCATGTAAAAACGAACCAAATGACTCAGCCGGAATGCGGCGCACCTTCGCGATCACATAACCAATCGCCAGCGTTAGAAACGTCGCCGCACCCATCACGCCAAAGATCAACGCCGCACGTCCGCCACCAAACGAAGCTTCCGCGATACTGACGAACAGGTACGCCGGTAGACCGACGTAATAGGTGAGCCGGTTGAGTTCGGCGATCAGTCCAGCCGATATAAACCGCGCCCGCGTCAGTACGACGCCGAGCAGAATGACGAGAAAAGCCGGAAGGACGATGGAGAGGACGTTCACGAGAAGATTGAACAACAAATGAAGCACCTGCAGCCCGGAGCCAATTGCCAAAAATGATTCAATGCACCTCACCAGAATTTCTCGACCCCACGTCACCACCTCCTTACCTCTTTTCACCATGAATCTCAGCGCTCTCGAAGCCATGCACGCCCGCCGCTCCATCCGCGAGTTCGAACCCGAACTCGTTTCTGCCGACGTCGTCAAACAACTCGTCGAGGCCGCCGGCCGCGCTCCCAGCTCCAAAAACACGCAACCCTGGCGCCTCTACCTCGTACAAGGTGCCCCGCTCGAAGCCTTGCGTGCCGACTATCTCGCCGCCTTTGAAGCAAGCCGACCAGGCAAACCCGGCTATCAATATTCCCCGAACCCACTGCCAGAGACCTGGGCAACGCGAGCCAAGGCTACCGGCATCGGCATCTTCCAGCACAAAGGCATCGGACGCGACGACGCCGACAAACGCCGCGCCCACGACCGCGAGAACTTCATTTTCTTCGGCGCGAAACAGATGTTCTTTCTCGGCACCCAGGAGAACGCCTATTCGCACGGCACATTTCTCGACTGCGGCTTCGTCCTCGACAACCTTATGTTAGG
>JAYTWC010000329.1:0-2794 GCA_043743635.1 Verrucomicrobiota bacterium
GCAAGATTGCCGATGACGACGAGCGCGAGCAGGCCGAGACGTCCGTTGCTCTGGACGGTTTCGCGGTCTTCGAGGCGGATGTAGAGCATGCTGGCCATGACCATGGCGAGCACGAGGAGGATGCGGTTGAAAAGTTGCAGGCCTTCGTTGAAGGCGGTGTCGGGGCTTTCGAGCACGTGGTGGCGGTGGGCCTCGAGCATTTCATACTGCTCTTTGGTTACGCGGGTGCTGGGCTCGATGATGGTTTGTCCCTGTTCAACGGATACGGTGACAGATTTGAAGGTTTTGACAGCTTCACTTTGGGCGGCGCGGGTGGCGATCTCGTCGTAGCTGAGGTTGGGTTTGACGCCGTTGCGGAAGATGCGGAAGAGGGCGATGGAGGTTTCGCGGCCGATGCCCTCGGCGGCGAGGTTGATACGGAGAAAGGTGAGCGCGTCCTCGAGTGATTGAACGGGGCGTTGAGTGACATCGCCGCCGGGTTTCTTGACTTGAAAGATGGTAACGGAGCCGGGGGCGTTCGCGGCGTTGTTGGTGAGGAGATGTTCGTCTTGTATGCCTTGAGCGTAGATTTCGCGGAGGACGACGAGGCCGTTTTCCACGAGGGCGAAACGGGTTTTGGCATCACCTGCCGCCAGGAGCGCGGAGATGTCATCCGAGCTGGTTCGGTAGACTCCCTTGTTGTTGAAGGTTTCCGTGAGTTCGGTGAGGGCGTTCTGGCGGCTGACCGAAATGGTGCTGGCGGGATATTCGTGTTCGAATTTTTCCAGGAGGGTGAGCAGTTCGCGGAGATTGGTTTCGAACTGGCGCAAGGGTTCCAGGCCGATCCGGTAGACTGGGGGAACGCGATTTTTTATCTGTTCCAGGGCAAGGCTGGTTTTTTCCGCGCTGACGTAGGAAAACGGGCCACTGGCAACGATGCGTACCGATGCGTACTGGTTCGGGAGGACGGGGAGGCTGGCGGTGTTAA
The DNA here is from genome assembly GCA_043743635.1 of Verrucomicrobiota bacterium. Classification (GTDB taxonomy): domain Bacteria; phylum Verrucomicrobiota; class Verrucomicrobiia; order Opitutales; family Opitutaceae; genus JADKHC01. The sequence goes on from JAYTWC010000329.1 coordinate 968, forward strand.
CGCCGACGAAGCTGATGAGCACGATGGCCGCGACGGTGGCGATGAAGATCAGGCCGGCGATGAGACGGCTCGTCTCGAAGAACTCCATCGTGCCGGAGACCTGCGCGGTTTTTCGCTTGGGTGGCGCGGGCTTGTAGCCAGTGATGTTCTGAAGCTTTGCGAGGAGAGACATGAAGGCGATGCGGGGCGGTTCGGTTGGGCGTAGGACGTTGGTGGGGCAGTCTGTGGGCGGCTATTCTATCATATCGGGCGAATGCGGCCGGAAGCCGTCAGCTTTTGTCGCCGTTGCCCATGGGGTTTTTGTAACGTTCGTAGGCTTCGATGATTTTCAGTACGAGCGGATGGCGCACGACATCGGCGCCGCTAAAATGGTGAAACTCGATGCCAGGTATGTCGTTAAGAATATGCTGAACTTCGAGCAGACCGGACTGTTTGGCGCGGGGCAGGTCGATCTGGGTAACGTCGCCGGTGACGACCATGCGCGATTCTTCGCCGAGGCGGGTGAGAAACATCATCATTTGCTCGGGCGTGGTGTTCTGGGCTTCGTCGAGCACGATGAAGGCGTGGCTGAGCGTGCGACCGCGCATGTAGGCGAGCGGGGCGATTTCGATGATGCCGCTTTCGGTGAGGCGCGTGGCATCTTCGGGGGCGAGCATGTCGCTCATCGCGTCGTAGAGCGGGCGCAGGTAGGGCAGGATTTTTTCGCGCAGATCGCCGGGCAGGAAACCGAGGGCTTCACCGGCCTCGACAGCGGGGCGGGTGAGGATGATGCGCTGGACCTCGTTTTTTAGGAGCGCGGAGATGGCGGCGGCCATGGCGAGGTAGGTCTTGCCGGTGCCGGCCGGGCCGATGCCGAAGACGACCGGATTTTTCTGGATGGACTGGAGGTAGAGTTTTTGGCCGAGCGTTTTGGGAACGATGGTTTTGCGCTGGGTGGCGATAACGAGCGGTTCGCCAAAGAGGGTTTTAAGCTGGGCGCTCTCGCCGCGGGCAATGGTGTCGACGAAGCGGTGAAAATCGGGGGTGCGGATGGCGACGCCCTGATTGCGGGCATCGTTGAGAAAACCGAAAAGCGTTTCAGCGAGGGCGACCGCAGCGTCGTCGCCTTCGATCTTCAGCCAGTCGTCGCGCGAGATGATTTTAGCGCCGAGGTGTTGTTCGGCGTAGGCCAGGTTTTCCTCCCGGCCGGCATAAAGCTGGTGGAGGTGGCGCGGGCTGGGAAAACGGAGGGTTTTCGAGGGCACGATTTCAGAAGGGGTAGAGGCCAGAAGTCAGAGGTAGAGACCAGAAGTCGAACGTCAGACGGTGGAAGGGGCGGAAAGCTTTTTGGCTTCGGCGGCGAGTTTTTCCCACGTGGTTTCGAGGCATTGGGGTAGGACGCGCGTCTGGCCGAGGACGGGCATGAAGTTGTTGTCGCCGTGCCAGCGCGGAACGATGTGGCCGTGGAGGTGGGCGATGCTGCCGCCGGCGGCGGAACCGAGGTTGAAGCCAATATTAAAACCATCGGCTTTCAGGGCGGTGCGCAGGATGGTTTTACCGGTGGTGATAATGGCGAAAAGGTCTGCGTTTTCCTCGGGCGTCAGCTCTTCGATGTCGATCACCTCGCGAAACGGGATGGCGAGCAGGTGGCCGGGGTTGTAGGGAAAACGGTTAAGGATCAGGTATGAGAGCCGGCTGCGATGCACGATGAGGGCCGCGCGATCGTCGCCGAGGGCGGGCAGTTCGGTGAATGGCCGCTGGCTGGCGGCGAAACGCGGCGCTTCGATGTATTCCATGCGCCAGTAGGCGTGCAATTGCTGCATATTGAAGGTCGCGAGGCTAAGAGAG
>JAYTWC010000330.1:0-2724 GCA_043743635.1 Verrucomicrobiota bacterium
CGCTGAATTTGACCGGCCTTGGAATCTCTCACGCCGTTGAAATAATCGAACTTGGTCCATTTACCAGTCGGCTCAACGATGGATTGAACCGATTGAGCCCAGCCGCTACCAGTCGAACTCGAATAATAAGTATAACTGGTCGTAGGGGGCGCGATTAAACCAGGGCCCATGACGACACTGGCCAATTCCGTGCGCCCGTTTACAGCCGTATAGTTTTTTTGCTTCACTACCGAACCATCCCCTAAACCATAATTGACCGTTGAGGTCGCGCCGACCATGCCGGTCGTCGTTAAATTGGTTGACGGAAAGACGGAGGCTTTCTGCCAATCGTACCGCGTCCAACTCGCAACCGGAGCGCCTAATTCGCCCCAATATACCAGTGAGGTGGACCAGGTGATGCCATCCTCCAGCTTGTCGATTCGGATTCCAGTATCACCATATTGGCTGATCGTGTATGTAATAAAGGGCGTGGTTGGCGATGCGGGCTGGCAGGCATCGATTTTATACGACGTGCTTGAGAGCGTCGTCATGTTCAACACGACGTCACGAGATTGAACTTGCGTGATCTGGCCACCGGCATCCCGTGTGATTGAGACTTCACTCAAGTCGCCTGTGTCGCAAAACAAGGCAGAAGTAGAAAACGAGCTCGGCGTGATCGACGCAGCCCGAAATCCGACGGCGCCGGCAAACTTGCCATTGCGCAACGATCCCAGTCCCACATACCACATCGGTTTGTCCTCCAGCAACGACGTGCATTGCCCACCGCGTTTTCCCGCTAGGGACTCGTTAAAGTTGTCGCTCCTTACAAAGCGAACTTGAAACGTGTAATTTTGCCCCTGACCAAAAACAGTCTGCTTGTTTCCGTTGATGAAAACCTGACATCCATCAACGGGCAAAAAATAGACCACGACGGTGGCAAGGCTCTGGCTCGTCACCGTGACATTATAAACTTTGCCGGGGATCACGGATACGTTTTGTGTGGGCGAATAAATTTGGGCCCCTGGGCCAGAGCCGCTGGCCGAGGTTACTGCACCCAATTCGCTGCCAAACGAAAACGAACCACGCGTGGGCGTCGTAATCGCCATTCCGAAAAAAGCGACAGGGATGGTCGCCGGATTATCGAACTGCTGTGCATGCAGTGTGCTGCCGAAGAGGAGTGCTGCAAAGACCGAGAGGTAAAATTTCATGGCTAAACGGAAAAGGGTTACGGGAGGGGTTTGCGGGCAACTCAACGGCCGAATTGCGCCATTGAGGCGGCGAATTCGCGTCTGAGGTCCACCACTCGTTCGTCGTCCGGGATCAGGGTCTTTGCCTCTTCGAGGCGTTCAATCGCGACGGCTTTATGATCGAGAATCCGCCCATCCAACAGCGCCTCCCAATATAACCGCTCAACCCGGTCTTGGTCATTATTTTCCTTCATGTGGGCAAGTCGTCTGAGGGCGCGTTGTGCCACTTTATTCGCGCGGGCGTACTCGTTGTCGTTCTGAAGTCGGCCGCAGACCGCCATCGCGCGGCGAGCGAGAAGGACGCTGGGCGCAACATCCAAGGCGGTGCTGGCAGCGAGCTGGACGTCGGCCGAAGCATCATCGCCCTTCCGAGCCGCCTGATGGGCCTTGGCGATAACTTCCAGTTCGATCCGTACCGAATCGTTCGCTGGCAGAGTTGTGGTGGTTGATTCCGGTCCGGAGGCAAAAAGCCCGAGCGGCCAAATACAGCCGATGAGCAGGAGCGTTAAAGACGACTCAAGTTTCATGGTAGAAAACACGGAGGAAGTGCGGTACGTGATGCGTTCAGCCCAACACCGCCGCGCCTAGATCACCCTCCAAGATGACCTCCCACACAAATAGAGTTGGAAACTGGAACAGAAATCACACCGCCAAACCAACCGACCAAAGTCAACCTCTTTATTGGGAATATGCTGATTTCGACCAAAGTGCTTTAAGAGGTATAGATGAGTTAGTAATTCGAAACGAGTCAGAGACGTGGATGGCAGCCGTGCGCTACGATGACCAACTTCTTAGGGGTAAAACCTCTCCTAACTGCCCATAACTCGCTTGGTCCGGCTTGGAAATGGGAGCGAACGGGTCGAGCGTTTGTGCGGGCGTGGTTGTAGCCTGATCGGTCGATCTAACTATTGGCTTCGACGGTCACGGATTTGAGTCCGTCCACGCGTGAAAGACCCACCGTCCTTCTTGCAAGAGGTTCGGTCAACGGGGTTACGGCTTCGACCGATCCGCGAGTCCTTTCATCTCTGCCTACAAGGCCTTCGCTTCGCGGGCAAAGGGGGTCATTCGTTCTTCATCCTGGTTCGGTCGACGGATTTTCGCATCGGTCGGCGAATTTCTTGCCCACGTCGGCCATTTACTTGCGATACCGAACCAGCCGAGCTCAGCCACCTTCGTTTTCATTCGAATAAATAGGCGTGTTAGAGCACATCGACTAAAACGATAGCCGCTTTGGGAGGGCGGGGCGCTGTCCCCGCCGATCGGCGCCGACGGCGCGGCGCCCTCCATTCGAGCGGCGGAGGCCACCTTGTTATTTTAAATGCCCTAAATTGCTTTTCACAATGCCAGCGTTCTTCCGGAATCCATCTCAGCCTGAGCGATCCATCGGGGCCCCCGACAACCACCCAACCGTTTAACGCAAAGACCACAAAGTCGGCATTCGGACGCAAAGTTCACCAAGTCAGATTTCCGTTCTTTGCGTTCCTTCGCGAACTTCGTG
>JAYTWC010000331.1:0-3430 GCA_043743635.1 Verrucomicrobiota bacterium
GCGAGCGGTACGGCATCAGGGAAGGCTTTGCGCGTTTCCTGAGATGCTTTTGCGATCAGGCCGGGCAATGCCTCGCGTTGCGCCTTTGGCAATTTAGAGGAGTCGACAATGTCGCCGGTGATGACGGCGTACTTTTTTTGAGCGGTAACTTTCATCCCGGTGCAGCGTGGGCTGGTCGTGATAAAGTCGGGCGCAAGCCCTCGTGTCAACCCGTCGTCCGGCGCCAGTCGATCAGTTCCAGCTGAAGCAGTTTACGGTCGTTAAAATAATTCCAGGTAAGCTCGACCGCGAGATCGACGGGCGTGCCCACGGGAGGCAGGCGATCGGCCATTTTCCAAGCGACGCCAAAAAGGCGGCGACCGCGACCATCATCGAAGCTGAAACGGAAATGCTGCTCCTTAAAAATTTCCGGGCGCTGCTGGAATACGATGCCGCGCAGGCCAAAAACCGGCTCCGGATTACCTTGGCCGAAAGGATGTAGTTCGGCAAGTTCATCCATGAGCTGATCACGAATCTGATCGGGCTTGATCCAAGCTGCGAGTTCGAGGCGCGCTTCGATTAAGTCACTTCCACAATGCTGCCGAACCGCTTCACCGAAGCGCGCGCGGAAGGGTTCGAGTTGCGCTTTCACCAGCGAAACACCCACCGCCATCGGATGGCCGCCCCAGCTGTTCAGATGTTCGGCGCAATGGCCAAGAACCTCAACCAAGCTCACACCGTCAACACTACGACCCGAACCTTTTGCCAGGTCACCTTCGTTGCCAAGAACAACGCAAGGACGGTTGTACTTGCGGCTGACGCGGCCGGCGACGATGCCGACGACGCCGGGATGCCAGTTATCGCCATAGAGCACGATGCCGGGCCAGTCGGCATACTTCGTCTCGATCATCTGCTCGGCCTCTTCGGTGATCTGACGTTCGATGTCCTGACGTTCGCGGTTGAACGCGTCGAGCTGTCGGGCGGTTTCGTTACAAAAATGAACGTCGTCGCTCAACATGAGTTCGACAGAAAGCGCGGCGTCGGCGAGACGGCCGCTGGCGTTGATGCGCGGCCCAAGGCGGAACGAGATGTCGACGGGCATGATCTCGTTTTCCGTTTTCACGCCGGCGACCTGCATGAGTGCGCGCAGGCCCGGACGTTTAGTGGTTTGAAGAATCTTCAGGCCTTGCCGCGCCATGATGCGGTTTTCGCCACGAAGCGGGACGAGGTCGGCGACGGTGCCGAGCGCGGCGAGGTCGAGGTAATCGCGCAGTTTGATGCTGAAGGCGACAGGGTTATTTTCCGCACGCATCAGTTTCAACAAACCGTGTGCGAGTTTAAAAACCAGTCCGACGGTACAAAGATTACGCCACGGCTCATCCTCGGACTCGCAGCTTACATGCGGATTGATCAGAATGCCTTGCTCGAGTGGTTTCTCTTTCGAGCGGTGATGATCAACGACCAAAACGTCGACGCCCTGGCCGACGAGATAAGCGACCTCGTCAATGGAGTTGGTGCCGCAATCAAGTGCTACAAACAAACCGGGCCTGCCGCCTTCGAGGGCGCGGTCAATCGCACTGCGCGAAAGACCATAACCATCTTCCATGCGCCGTGGCACGATAAAGCGCGGGCTGAGCCCAAAACGCCGGAGCACGCTCACGAGGAGCGCGGTGCTGCTTACGCCGTCGACGTCGTAATCGCCGAGAACGACGACCTCTTCTTTTTTCGCAATCGCCTGACGCAAGCGTGCGGCGCCAGCTTCGACGTTGCGAAGCAGAAATGGGTCGTTGAGCTCGCTGAGTCCCGGATTGAGGAACTTAGTGGCGGCGGCAGGTTCGGTCAGACCGCGTCGCTGCAACAGCTCCGCCAGCACGGGACTGATGCCCGCGTTGCGGCTGAGCTCATCGATCGCTGCGACCGGGAGCGGTGTGTAGATCCAACGCATGTTACGCGATGGTGAAAAGGTAGGACGCGTTGTCCTTTAACGCGCCGTCGTACTCCAAAAGAAATACGACGGAGCGGCGGATTAGGGATAATCCGCCCTACCCCTGCATTACTCAGACGCCTTGCTGGAGCCGGTCCATTCGTAGGTCGGCTTGACGTCCTGATGTTTCTCCACGTGCGTGCGATCGCCCTTGTGATACCAGTAGAAGATCGGCGAGGCGATGAAGATGGAGGAGAACGTACCGGTGACGATACCGACGAGGAAGGTAAACGCCAAGTCGTTGATCACGCCGCCGCCGAAGATGTAGAGAGCAAGAGCCGCGAGGAACGTCGTCAAACTCGTGAGAATGGAACGAGCAAACACACGCGAAGTGGCCAAGTTGATCACTTCGGAAAGCTTCAGGTTCGGGTTATTCTTGAGCTCTTCACGGATACGGTCGAACACGACGATGGTGTCGTTGATCGAGTAACCGACGATGAGGAGAATGGCGCCGACCATCGGCGCCGTGAACTGACGGCCCGCGAGGACGAAAATACCAACGGTCATCAGCACGTCGTGGACGGTCGAAACCACCGCGCCGATACCATAACCAATCTCAAAGCGGAACGCCACGTAGATCATGATGCCCAGAATGGCCAGTCCGATGGACATGAGTGCATTCCACTGAATTTCTTTGCCGATCGAAGGTCCGATCGTGGATTTGCCAACCACCTTGAGGCCAGCATCGGGGAAGGCTTTGGTGACCGCGTCCACAACCTGGTCGGCCTTGCCGTTTTCGGTCTGGATGTTCAGCACTTCCATGCCTGTACCAATTGGAATCTGGTACGCCGCCATGATTTCGCCGAGCTTGGCTTTGTCGGTGACGGATTGAAGTTTGTCGGTATCGATTTTCTGCGTGAACGACATGTTCACCACATCGCCACCCGCGAAATCGATGCCGTAGATCTTGTGGCCTTTAACGACAACGCCGATAACGCCAACCAGCACAATCACCCAAGAAGCGATGAAGAATACGCGCCCACGCTTCACAAAGTCCCACTTGGGCGAGCCCAAGAGATTGAGCATAATCATGCGCTTCATGAAGCCGGTGAAGATGACGAATTCGAGGAGCATCTGGCTGACGATCAGCGCGGTGAACATCGTTGAGAAAATACCGATGGTGATCGTGATGCCGAAGCCCTTCACCGGGCCAGTGCCGAACACAATCATAAGGCCAGAGGTGATGAAGGTCGTAAGGTTGGCGTCGACGATGGTCGTGAACGCTTTGTCATGACCGGCGTGGAAGGCGTTGACGAGGGTTTTGCCAAGGGCGAGTTCTTCGCGCATGCGCTCGAAAATCAGGATATGCGCGTCAACCGCCATGCCGACGGTGAGCACGATACCGGCGATGCCGGGCATGGTCAGCGTAGCGCCGAGCATGGCGAGTACGCCGAGGACGATCACGATGTTGAGGGTAACGCTGATGACCGCGATCAGGCCGGCGAGCGAGTAGTAGCCGATCATGAA
>JAYTWC010000332.1:0-5062 GCA_043743635.1 Verrucomicrobiota bacterium
GATGCGCGCGCAATTTGGCCGCAAGTTCGACGCGTTGACGCCCGATGTTTTCCGCCGCAAAACGCGCCTCGCGGGCCGTTTTCAACGCCGACGACAACCGGCACAGCTCGCCCACTTTGGCCCAATCTGGCTGTTCGAACGCTCGCCACGCCTGCACCACCAACGGCAACTCCGACTGGCGCAACGACGGCAAAACCGAACAAAGTAAAAACGCTCGCAACGTCTCACGATCACGCACCACGTTTTCACCGATCAAGCCCTCAAGCCCAAACGAATGCGCGTACGAACCCGTTGGATAAAACGTGTCGCCGAGCTGAAGGAGCCCGCAAAGCCACGAGGCGGGATTAATGTTTGTGGCTCGCTCCGAGTTCATCGACTTGGTCCTTTTTACTGTTGTCCCCCCGCGCAAATCGCCCGGGCCGAAACACCGCCAGCGTTTCGCGAAACGGCACGCCGAGCCGCTCCAACAACCGCCGCACCGCCTTGTCATCCAACGCGAGCAACCGCTCCGGCTCCGACATCAGTTCCAAATGCAAATTCCCAATTGCCCAGCCGATCGCTGCCGCAGCCGATGGCGCGATCGCCAGTGTAATTTCCAGCACTGCTTCAGGCTCCTGCGTCACGACATAACGCGCCTGAGCGGTTTGATAAACGGTATCGCCTGGTTGGAGCGGCCGCTCGAGTTCGCAGCCAATTTCGACGCCGTCTTCCGCAACCGCACGCCAGAGCCGCTTGGCTAATTTTTGCCGATCCAGCCGCACCGGGATTTTCGCCAACGTGAAATCCGGTTGTGCAACAGCTTGGTTAATCAGGTACATGGCGAGAGTGAAAACGATTCATAGCAGCCGGCATGCCGGTCTACCTCACCCTGACCGATTTGCCCAAAAGCAATCGCGACCCTGAATCAAGCCGCTTTCGCGCCGCAACATTTTTTGTACTTCTTGCCGCTGCCGCACGGGCACGGATCATTGCGACCGACTTTTGGCGCTTCGCGACGGATCGTCTGGCCTTTCGTCTGAAGCTGTCCGGCAAAAACCCACTTGCCTTCTTCGCGAATGAAAACCGCCGCTTCAACGTGATCGTGCTCTTTGTCCTCGGAGCGGAACTTCGCCGTAAAATGCACCATGCCTTCGTTGTCGGCAGCGCCACCTTTTTCGACTTGGTGAATCGTCAGCCCGAGCCACTCCGAGCTCTCCGCCCAACGCTTCGCATCGGCCGGATCGAAGTCCTTGCGCTGAGCCTCGCTCAACGATTTTTCGAGATGCGCGTAGTCGTGTTTAACATACGCTGAATAACGCGAACGCATCAATGCCTCCGCCGTTGGAGCCGGCGCACCCGCGATGATTGGGCCGCAGCACGCTTCAAACTCTAGATTGGAACCACAGGGACAAAGACTCATGCCTTCATTTATTCCGGTTCTACCGCTGCGGTGCAACACCGGAACTGCGCAGAAATATTTTCCCGCGACCGTCTCTCGAAACACGAAAAAGCGCCCCGGATTATCCCCGGGGCGCTGCTATGTTTTATTAGTTTCGACGGTGAGGCGTGTTCACTTGCCGCCTCACTCGCCAGATTCGTCTACGATCACATACCGAGTGCTGCCCAGCGACGAACCACCTTGTCGCCATACTTTGAGCAACGTTTTCTTGGTTTCAGTTTTCTCCGTCAACCGAACGGCATCTTCAGCCGAACGCACGGGGTGATGATTGATTTCCTGAATGACATCGCCGGACTGCAATCCGACCGCAGCCGCCGCACAACCCGCATCCACCTCAGTGACAATCGCGCCCTGAATTTTGGCCGGAATGTCAAACTCATGACGTGTACGTGCATCGAGGTCGCCGACGCCGACGCCGTTAAGCGTCCCGTTATCGTCACCTTTCGCCACTGAACCCTTGTCCTCGTCGTTGTCATTGTCTGAACCCATACCGCGCATCTTTTTCCCCGTGTTCTCACTGATCTTAACTTTCAAAGTGACTGATTTCCCATCGCGCAGCACCACGAGTGGGACCTCGGTGCCGGGTGTTACGCCCGCCACGGTAAACTTTAACTGACGGCCATCGGTAATTTTTTTGCCGTCAAAATCCATCAGCACGTCTCCGCTCTTCACGCCCGCTTTGGCCGCTGGGCTACCAGGGACAACATCGCTCACCAACGCACCTTCACGCGCTTTGAGCTTAAAAGCATCAACGAAGTCCGGCGTTAAATCCTGCAATGAAACGCCGAGGTAGCCGCGCACCACTTTGCCACCCTTCACGAGTTGCTCCATGACGCTGCGCGCCAAATTGCTCGGGATGGCGAAACCGATTCCTTGCGAACCTCCCGAACGACTCAATATCGCCGTATTAACGCCCACCAGCCGTCCTTGCACATCGACCAATGCACCACCGGAATTACCGGGATTGATCGCCGCGTCGGTCTGAATGAAATCTTGATAAGCCAACCCAAGATCCTCCTGCGCCCGGCCGAGTCCGCTCACCATGCCACTCGTTACCGTCTGTCCGATACCGAACGGATTACCAATCGCCAAAACCCGATCGCCCACTTCGATTTTGTCGCTGTCGGTAAACGTAATCGCGGGCAGATCTTTCGCTTCAACCTTCACCACCGCGAGGTCCGATAACGGATCGGTTCCCACCACCTTGGCCTTGATTTCGCGCCCATCAGCGAGCGTGACCGTGATCACGTCCGCGCCATTTACCACATGGTTATTGGTCAAAACATAACCGTCCGTGCTCACGATGACACCCGAACCAAGACCTACCTGCTGAGGCTGGCGGTTAAGGCGACGGCTGTTGCCCCGGCCATCGCCCAGTTGGTCACCAAAGAACCGACGGAACATCGGGTCGTCAAAGAACGGCGGCATTTCCTGCACTGCGACGTTCTTGGCGCGCTCGGTCACGAGGACCTTGACTACGCTCGGAGCCACGCGTTTCACGACCGGCGAGTAACTCGTCGTATCAACACGGTCACTACGCAAAATCGGTTGCTCGTCGATTTTGACGGCGACCTTATTTTGTTCGCCAGCCGCAGCACCGGACCAAACCAGTACGCTTGCGGCGATCATTGTTGCGCCAAACAACCAAGAGGTGCGGCGTTGAAGTAAGAGGCTGAGTTTTTTCATAGATGCGGTGAATGGATCGTTGTGAACCCAATATCGCACCCTGATGTTTCAGTCCCCTTTCCTGATTCTTACATTTTTGAAAGATTCGAAGCGCCAAAGACAAAAAAGGCCGCGTCCTGAATGGATCGCGGCCCTTTGAAATTGAAATGAAAAAACTTAGCGACGGTTCGATGATAAGCGGCGGAAGAGACCACAGCCGATCAAACCAAACAGCCCCAATAAAGCAGTGGACGTCGTATCCGGCACGTTTGTCGGTGGCTTCTGATTCTTGAAAATCGAATTGTGCAGTTCGCCGCCGCCAGTGAATGAATTGGCGATAAGCTCGCCGTTCACGTTGCCGTTATTATAGGTAACGTTGGCCGATGACGCGAGGATCGAACCAACCATGCTGACACTCGAAAACGTCAACGAAGTCGCTTGATAGAAATTGAAGAGCGTCAAGTCACTCGTAAAACCCGAGAGACCAGCGTTGTCAAAGTTCACCGAAGTACCGGAGACGTTGATGAGCACATGGGAACCTGCGGTGACGTTGAGCGAGAGCGTACTCGCCGCATCAAGGTCGGTACCACTGATGTTGAAAATGTTCAGGTCAGCATTGCTGCCGGTGAGCGTAAGCGTGGAATATTGGAGCAAACTCGTGCCAGTCGCGAGAGCGGCGCCGTAGGTTGCAGACTTCGTCGATAGTGCTGATTTCGCTGTGGCGAAGTTAAAAGGAACGGCTGCACCTAGATTAGTGCTGGTGACCGTACCAGCTGTCGTGGTCATGCTGCCAAACTCGTTTCCGCCAACGTAAACGCTGCCGTTTTTCACGCTGCCATTGCTAACCGTCAGATTGCCACCCACGATCAACGCGGCATCGCTAAGATTTGCAGAAACGATGCTGTTCCCAATCGAAAAATTGCTGAATGAAGCGTTTCCGCCGATTGCAGCGCGCCCCTCAATGTCCGAGTTGGGCTGTGTTGCATTGCCCCAAGTAAGAAGATTGAAGCCTTTGGCTTCGGAAAGATCCAGTGTGGTGGCGTTAAGAGAAGGAATCATCGCGGTCGCAAAGAGCGCGGCTGAGATGACGAGAGGAGAAAGGATCTTCATGAGTGCTACGTAGTAGTTGAAACGATGCGCGCCTAATGCAAGATAAGTGCCAAAGCCAACTCTGCACACATAAGGCAATTATAACCAATGGTTAATATCTTAAATAGGTTACGGCTCAGTTTTAGGCTTATGCCATAAATTGTAAGCTTTCCCGACATAAAATCGAAATCGATCAAACCCAAAACTGGCGAAGATCGAACTTCTTCCCTCGTTGCGCCATGGAATTTCTACGAAATTCCATTTTGCATACAGCTAATTGATAATAGTTTAAAATTAGTTTTTCCACGCAAACTCATTACTGTCCTAGAGAGCAGCCCAAGTCTAAAGACGATGATTTGCACTCATTGTCGGACAAATTAACATATAGCGTTAAATCAACCGAGCATTGGTCTTAAACGACGAGTCCATTCTCGGTCTCCTTTCTTTTAATTTTCCTGGATTTAGAACTTCCCTCGGGTCGAGCATCTCTTTCGAAAGCGATCGACGGTAGATCGAACTGGCAGAAGCCGGAAACGTTGCCTGCGTTAGCAGAATGCTGCCTTTGGAACTACCCTTCTAATGATCCCTATGCTTTCGCTCCTCCGCCGACTTCGTCCAGCCGCTCTATTCGCATTCGTGACGATTGTGGTACCCTTCAGCCCGGCTGCAGCAGCGCCCGAACCAGCAGTCTCAGCTAAACTTTCCGCCATCGACACGAACGACCTCGCCACCTTCGAACGCAAGGCGGTGCTCGCCAAGCGGCTCGGCGCGACTCACGTGCCGCTCACGGACGGACTTCCCGTCGCCAAGTGGCAGTTTCAACCGGCCAACGATCCCTACCCTGCGTGGTTCATCCAACGTCCTGATTTC
>JAYTWC010000333.1:0-2530 GCA_043743635.1 Verrucomicrobiota bacterium
GACTTGCTGCTCAAGCGCGGCACGACGCCTGTCATCATCCCCACGGTCGGCATCGTTTCGCTCCCGACCGACCGCCTCGATTCGCTCAAGGCCTGGCAACGCAGCGTCGCCGAAACGCACACCGATGGTTCGCTTTCGCCGTACCTCATTTTCTCTCTGTTTAATGATTCGCGTTTCAAGCTCACACTTTCGCCCGAACTCGAAGATTGGCGCACGAGTGTGGTTACGGCCACGGCGGTCGACAAGCCGATGCCCGAGATTCTGCGGCCTTACCAGCGCCGCGGCGTGGAGTGGCTGCATCATTTGTGCGATGTGGGCTGTCACGGCTTGCTCGCCGACGAGATGGGCCTCGGTAAAACGCTTCAGGTTATCTCGGTCCTTGCGGTGCGCCCAGTGGCCGACCGGCCGACGCTGATTGTTTGTCCCGCGAGCGTGGTTCCGGTCTGGCGCGAGGAAATTGCTCGCTTCGCGCCACAACTCGCCGTCGACGTGCTGAAGACGGGCCACGATTTCACTTCGCGCAAGGACGCTGTCATCTGGCTCGCCAGCTATACGCAACTGCGCAAACACAAGTCTTTGTTGGAGAGCAATGAGTTCGGTTACGCGGTGCTCGATGAAGGTCAGTTTATCAAGAATCCCGACGCGAAGGTGACGCAAACCTGTTTCGCCGTTCGGGCGAAGCACCGCATTGTTTTGACCGGCACGCCGCTCGAAAATCGTCAGCTCGATCTCTGGTCGATCTTCCGCTATTTATTGCCGGGCTTGCTTGGTTCCCGTTCGGGCTTCGAGGCTTCGTTGAATGCAGATCGCGTCAACACGCTCACCCGGCTGCGCACGCAACTCGCGCCGTTCATTTTGCGCCGCACGAAGAACGAGGTCGCCAAGGAGTTGCCGCCGAAGGTTGAAATGGATCTGATTTGTCCGCTCACCGATGTGCAGCGCACGGAATACGCCCGCATTTGTACCGAAGGTTTGGATCGGCTCGGCGATGATGTCGGCACAGCGATGCGCGAAAAAAGTTTCGGCTTTCTCGCGCTGCTCACGCGCCTCCGCCAGGTTTGCTGCGATCCCGACATGTTGCCTTGGCTCAAGGCGCCGCTCAGCGACTCGGGTAAGATCAATCTACTGGTTGAGAAACTCGCCGAGGTGATCAGCAGTGGTCACAAGGCTGTGATCTTCTCGCAGTTCGTGATGTTGCTCGACCGTGTGCGCGAGGCGCTCGCGACGCAGTTCCCCGATTTGCCGCGCTATGAATTGACCGGGATGACGCTCGACCGTCAAAAGCCCGTGCAGGGTTTTCAGAATGCGCAGGGCGCGGCGGTCATGCTGGTGTCGCTCAAGGCGGCGGGCACGGGTATTACGTTGCACGCGGCGGACTACGTTTTCCTGCTCGATCCTTGGTGGAACCCTGCGGTGGAAGCGCAGGCGGTGGATCGGGTTCATCGTATTGGACAAACGAATACAGTGTTCGTATATCGCATGGTCACGGCCGGCACGATCGAGGAACGCATCCAGGCGCTTCAGGCGTCGAAGAAGGATTTGTTCGATAAATTGATCGGCGGACTTGGTGGCGATTTCGACCTGAGCCAGCATTTCAACTCGTTGCAGAGTTTGATCCAGTTGACGAATGCGCAAGTGGTCGAATCCGAGCCGCAGGCGACGATTTGAGCGAGTTTTCCCGGCGGTCCCGCGCGGAGAACGCTTGCGGCGGATGCGGATCATGGGTTCGATTCGCCTATGTCATTATCGTTATCCGGCAAGAAAATCGTCCTTGGTGTCACCGGCTCGATTGCGGCGTACAAGGCTGCTGATCTTGTCAGCCAGCTGCGTAAACGCGGTGCGGACGTGTTTCCGGTAATGACGGCGGCTGCGCAAAAATTCATCACGCCGCTCACGCTTCAAACGCTCGCGCGCCAGCCGGTGGCGGCGGATTTGTGGAGCGAGGTCAATGGTTGGGAGCCGGGCCACGTTGAGCTAGCTGACAAGGCCGATCTGTTGCTGGTCGCGCCAGCGACGGCGGACGTGATCGCGCAATTTGCGCACGGACTCGCGCCGGATTTTTTAAGTTCGTTACATTTGGTTTGTCGCGCGCCCGTGCTGATTGCTCCGGCGATGAATGGGAAGATGTGGTTCCATCCGGCGACGGTGGCGAACGTCGTCACGTTGCAAGGACGCGGCGTTGAATTTATTGGCCCTGAGGAAGGGTTGCTGGCCTGCGGTTACGAAGGCATCGGCCGCCTCTGGCCGGTCGAAGGGATTGTCGAACGCGTGGAAAAGATGTTGGCGAAATAGCGGCGCATTGGCACGTCGAGACGCTACCGCGAAGCGAATGACCGCACACAGAATGCGGGAAATGACGTAATCGTAGAGATAGTCCTCGTCAGACGCGGTTGCTTATTTTAACCACATCGTATGCCCCACGATGTTCATGCGGAGTTTGATCAAGCGGTTCTTGAAATGATTGAGCACAGCCCGATTGGCTCGGTGCCGCGTACGTTGACTCATCAGGACGCGCTGAAGCGCCTGCTTT
>JAYTWC010000334.1:0-2356 GCA_043743635.1 Verrucomicrobiota bacterium
GTCCGTGACTGTGCCGCCGGCTTCACGGACGAGGAGTATGCCGGCCATGACGTCCCAGGGTTTGAGGTCCTTTTCCCAATAGCCGTCGAGCCGACCCGCCGCGATATAGCAAAGATCGAGCGCGGCCGAACCAAGTCGGCGTTCACCGCGAATTTTGACGAGAAACGCCGCCCACTCCTTCAGGTTGTTGTCGGGATTGGTGTGCTTGTCGTAGGGAAACCCGCTTGTGATGACCGCATCGATTAGTTCGGGTGTTTGCGTCACGTGGAGCGGCAGGCCGTTCAAGTGCGCGCCGCCGCCGCGTAGGGCGGTGAAGAGTTCGCGGCGGGTCGGATCATAGACCACGCCGAGCAAGGTTTGCCGGTCTGGTGTGGTAAGGGCGATGCTGGTGCAGAAATGGGGTAGCTTGCTGGCAAAGTTCACCGTGCCGTCGATCGGGTCTACGAACCATTTGTAAGGTGCAGATATTGCTGGCGCACCTTGTCCACCGCCTTCCTCGCCGACGATGTGGTGGTCTGGAAACCGCTTTAGCAGTTGGCGCACGATGAACGCTTCCGCTTCTGTATCCGCCGCAGTGACGATGTCGATGCGACTGCTTTTCAGCGTGGTCGGAATCGGCGCCGCAAAATGGCGCATGATGATCTCACCCGCACCGCAGGCGATCGTGGCGACATCGTCGAGAATCGTGTTTAACTGCATTGCCGCCAGTATCGCGATTCTTTAGTTGCCACACCACCAAATAGTGGCCGCATGGCGTAAGTGAAAAAGGTTTCGCCAATGAGATTGCGTGGAGCGATCTGGAGTATTTCTTTTTACGGCTACGCATGAGTGACACTGCTTCATCTGACTACGATAACCGCTTTGGTGGTGTTGGCCGCCTGCTTGGCCGCGCCGGACTGGAACGTGTGCGGATGGCGCATGTGGCGGTGGTGGGGATCGGCGGCGTGGGCTCGTGGGTGGTCGAAGGTCTGGCGCGCAGCGGCGTGGGCGCGATTACGCTCATCGATCTCGATGATGTTTGTATAACCAATGTTAACCGGCAGTTGCCCGCGATCGATGGACAGATTGGCCGCCCGAAGGTCGTGGTGATGGCGGAGCGCGTGATGCAGATTAATCCGGCGTGCCGGGTGGTGGCGGTGGCGGAATTTTTCACGGCGGCGAGTGCGGAGCGGTTGCTGGCGCCGCACTTTGATTGCGTGGTGGATGCGATCGACGGGATGACGAACAAGGCGTTGCTGATCGATGCGTGTGTGAAACGTGGAATCGCTTGTGTGACGGTGGGCGGTGCGGGCGGCAAAAGTGACGCCACGAAAATCCGTGCAGGCGATCTGGGTGATTCGACGAGCGATGACTTGCTGCGGCAGGTGCGAAAAAAGCTGCGGCGCGTTCACGGTTGGGCGCGAGGTGAAGGCAATCACTACGGAGTGCGAAGTATTTACTCGATGGAGAAACCGATTTTTCCCTGGGCGGATGGCACGTGTTCGACCGAGCCGGAGCCGGGAACCAATTTGAAGCTCGATTGTGCGAGCGGTTTTGGGACGGCGGTGTTTGTCACCGGTGCCTTTGGCCTCGCTGCTGCGGGCGAAGCCGTGCGATTGATCGCAACGGCTCGCTAGCGCAGTCGACTGAGAATATTGGTGCTAGTTGAAAGTTTGGTAGTGGCGATTACTTCTTTTCGGTCGGAGCGGCGGTGAACTTGTAGAGCAGCACGTCGTGCGGGCCGACGGTGATTTCCATTTCGTTTTTGACCGGAGCGAGGTCTTTTTGGCGCCAGAGGTCGCGGACGTTTTGATTTCCGCCAACGCCGAAGCGTTCGAGTTTCACGGTGACGGTGTGCGGGATGTCACCGCGATTGAAAAAGCCGAGCGCAGTGCCGCCATCCTCGAGGGGTTTTTGGTAGACATCGATGGCGCCGATGGTGGCGGCGCGGCGGGCTGAAATGCCGAGGGGATCTTGATCGATGGAAATCACCTCGTCGTTGGTTAGGAGATTCAGCGTGAACGCATCGATATGCTCGAGGTCGCAGCCGATCAACAGCGGAGCGGAAAGGAGGCACCAGAGGCTGATGTGCGTGTATTGCTCGGCGGGAGTGAGTTTCGTGTCGTGGAGTTTCGGACCCCAACCAACGCGGCCAACCACGAGCATGTCGGGATCGTTCCAGCCACCGGGCCCGCCGTGGACGGTCCAGGCGTCTTGATTAAAACCGATTTCGCTGACCGAGTTTTGCCAAACGCCGGGCGTTTCCCAGGTGTCCCAAATGTCGCCGGTCGTACGCCAGACCTCGGCCCATTTTGATAGTTCGGTCATCGCATAGAGCGGGGCTGAGTTGGACAGACTGAAGACGAGATCGCGACCG
>JAYTWC010000335.1:0-6340 GCA_043743635.1 Verrucomicrobiota bacterium
GAAGTGGAACGCGTGACAAAAACCTGGGCTCCCGCGACTGCGAAAGGCGCGCCGCCCGAAAGTTTATCGGCGAGGGCTGGTTCCTTTTCCATCACGGAAGCGAAACCACTATCTTGAGCTAAGATAAAGACCACGACAGGTGAAGCCACGAGTACTGAAAACGGGATAGCGCGTGCGCCAGTCCGTATCGCCACGGCCGGTTGGGCGACCACCGGCAACGGAATGGGCGATTCAGTCTGCGCATGTTTGACCTCGAGCTTGATCATGCGGGCCACCGCCTCAGGGCCACCATCACCAAGACCCGCACTGACCCAGTCCAGAAGAAGGTTGCGCACCGCATTGAGATCGGCGGCGATCGTGATCGGATCAATGCCGCCCGTCTTTCGAATCGCCTTTACCAGGGTAGAAATCTCCTTGAGGTAAACATTCTTCTGCGCCCCCGGAATGTAATACATCACTACGAGATGCACGGGCTTGGCGTCCGCCGCACCGTAGTCGAGACCTTGCGCCGACCAGCCGATGGCGCAGAACAATTCACCTTCCTCGCGTCGTGCGCGGATGTGCGGCACGCCCACACCCAAACCAATCCCTGTGTTACACTCTTCTTCGCGCTTGTTGACTTCCTCGATGGTGTCCGTGCCCACTTCGATGTCGGGATTGGCATCGAGAATGCGAGCGAGAAATCCAAGTGCACGCGGCTTACCGCCAACATCGGGGAGTTCGAAGAGGCGGCCTTCCTGCAGGGCGTTCAAAATACTGCGCATAAAATTTATCCGTTACGTTGAATTGGCTTGGCCAATCTGCGCATCTACCCGTCCTCAATCCAGCCCGAAGCGTCGCGCAAACCAAGTTTTCACTCCGTGGGTGAGCACGCTGTAGGCGACGAGAAAGCCCGCCATCCACAGGAAAAAGACCGCCGGCAGCGGCACCAATCCGATATACCCCGCCAACGGCGAGAAGGGCAACCAACAGCCAATCGCCATCACCGTGAGCGTCGTAAGCGTCATCGTCTTGCTTGCTCGACTCTGAATGAACGGTATCCGTTGTGTGCGGATAATGTGAACGATCAGTGTCTGAGTGAGAAGAGATTCAACGAACCATCCCGTATGAAATAATTTTTCCCATGCTGCATTTGCTGTCTCGCTAGAACCAGGCGAACCGTACGCAATGCACCCGAAAAAATACAGCATCAGGAAAAACGTCGCGTAATCGAAGATCGAGCTGATTGGTCCGATAAAAAACATGAATTTCTGAATGCTCTTGATGTTCCAACGGCGTGGCTTCGAGAGGTATTCCTCGTCCACATTGTCCAGCGGGATGCCGAGTTGCGAAAAATCGTAAAGCAGATTATTCACTAACACTTGGATCGGTGCCATCGGCAGGAACGGCAGAAAATAAGCGCCGCCCACCACGGAAAACATGTTTCCGAAGTTGGAGCTAGCGCCCATTTTTATGTACTTGATGATGTTTCCGAAAACTTTTCGGCCCTCCATAATACCGTCTTCGAGCACGAGCAGGCTCTTTTCAAGGAGGATGATGTCAGCAGATTCCTTCGCCACATCCACCGCCGTATCGACCGAGATGCCGACATCGGCCGCCTTCATCGCGAGCACGTCATTGATGCCGTCACCCATGAAACCAACGACGTGACCAGCGGCGCGAAGCGTTTTGATCACTTTCTCTTTCTGATCGGGCGTCAGACGCGCGAGCACATTGGCCGCTTCAACTTCCTTGGCAAAAGCCGCATCATCCATCGCGGCAAGCTGCGGGCCCGTGACCACCTTGGTGATCGTCATCTGCACATCATGGCAAACCTTGCGAGTGACGAGTTCGTTGTCGCCAGTGAGAATTTTCACAGTGACCCCGGAACGCGTGAGAGCGGCGATGGCCTTAGCCGATGTATCTTTAGCCGGATCGAAAAATGCGATGTAGCCAAGTAGCGTCAGCTCGCCTTCATCGGCGACCGAGAACGTCGTTTTCGCACGATCAAACTCGCGGTAAGCGATCGCGAGCACGCGATAACCTTCGGCGCTCAGACTGCGATATTCGTCCATCAAATCGTCGCGGATCAGTTTGATGAGTGGATTAATGTCCTCGTCGACTTGGTAGTTCTCGCAAACCGCCGTGACTTCTTCGACCGCACCTTTGCAGATGAGCACGTGGCGATCTTCATAATCAATCACCACCGACATACGGCGGCGCTTAAAGTCGAAGGGGATTTCGTCGACCTTCTTGCAGTTGCGCTCCACGTCGAGATCGGAGTGTGCGAGAATCGCGCGATCGAGCAGGTTGCGCAGACCGGTCTGATAAAAGCTGTTCATGTACGCGTAGCGCAACACGTCTTCACTCGTGCGATTAGTCACATCTACATAGCGCTCCAGCACCACGTGGTCCTGCGTGAGCGTACCCGTTTTATCCGTACAAAGCACATCCATCGCGCCGAAGTTTTGGATAGCGTGGAGATGCTTCACGATAACCTTCTTGCGCGACATCATCAAAGCCCCCTTCGAGAGGCACACGGTGATTATCATCGGCAGCATCTCGGGCGTAAGCCCAACCGCCACCGAGAGGGAAAATAGCAGCGCCGCCGTCCAGTCATGCTTGGTCAATCCGACAATGAGAAACGTGGCCGCCACCATCACGACCATGAACCGAATCATCAACCAGGTGAAACCCTGCACGCCTTTGTCAAAACTGGTGGCCTCGCGCTTCGACATCATCTTCGCCGCGAGCGACCCAAAGTACGTCTTCGCGCCAGTCGCAATGACGATGGCCCGGGCCGAGCCGCTTAGCACGTTGGTGCCCATGAAACAGGCATTGGTGAATTCAAACGCTGCGCGACCTACCGGCTGGTTCGTGTCGGCGTTTTTTTCCACCGGCATCGACTCGCCGGTAAGCGCCGACTGCGTTACGAAAAAGTCTTTTGCGGAAAGAATACGCAGGTCCGCCGGAATCAAACTGCCCGCCGCGAGAATAACCACGTCGCCGGGCACGATCTCTTCGAGTGGGATTTCAAGTTCCTTGCCGTCGCGCAACACGGTCGCCTTCGTGGTGACAAGTTTCTGGAGTTTTTCGACCGCGCGCGAAGAGCGTGCCTCCTGAAAATACGATAGAAAAACACTCAAGAACAGCATGCCTCCCACGACGACAGCTGCCCGCAAATCCCCCATGAAATATGAAACGGTTGCGATGATGAGCAACTGGATGACAAGTGGATTGCGGCAGCGATGGAGCAAATCCATAACCATCGAATTGCGGCCACCCGCTGCCACCGTATTTGGGCCGGTATCGTCAGCGATACGTGTCGCCTGTTCGGCGGTCAGACCGTTGGCAGAGCTGCCAAGCTGGTTATACAGCTCGGCTTCAGAAACCGTGTAAGACATGGAATTATCGTTCGGCACCGCGTCAATGAATCGTCACTTAAGCCATTTCATTCAAGGCAGAACGCCTGCAACCGAACACAAATTACGTGCCCAAAAACAACAGTGACGATCAGGTAAAATCGTCACCGTTTCGCCTTCAATTTTTCTTTCCCACGATCTGCTTCGCGAGGGGACCGTCGTGCAACAAAGTCTGCGTCGGAAAGGCCATGGAAAGGCCGCGAGCGGCCACCGCGCGCATGATTTTCAGATTGATGCGCTCACGCAAAGCGAGGTGCTTCCGGTAATCGGGATTCACCACAAAATAGACAATCCGAATATCCAACGACGACGCAGCGTACTCGGTGAAATGGACATCAGACATTTCTTTGACCACGCCCTCCTCCGCAGCCAGAAGCGCGCGAAAGTCTGCCACCATCGCTTCCATCTGCTCCGGTGTCGTGTCGTAAGTCAGGCCAATCACCTGCTCCACGCGCCGCTGCGTGAAACGCGACAGATTCACGATCGCCTCAGTTGCCATCATTTTATTCGGAATAACCACGAGCGATTTATCGGCCAACCGGATTTTGGTCGAACGCAGTCCTATATCCTCAACCGAGCCCGTGTGTCCGGCCACCTTAACCGTTTCGCCAATCTTGAACGGCTGATCCGTCGCTACCACCAGGGAGCCGAAGAGATTCGCGATGGTGTCTTGCGCGGCCAAGGCGAACGCCAATCCACCAATCCCAAGGCCCTGCAACAGCGTCGATACATTATACCCAAGACTCTGGATTGTGATGAGCGCACCAATAACGATAAAAATCGCGATCAACGCCTTTTTGATCCACGGCATAAACGCCGCGATGCCCATCTGTTTTTCCACGGCGACCTCGTGCGCGTGGTCAAGCACCGCATTGAAGGCCCGAAACAGTCCCCAGAATATAACCAGCGAAAACGCCACCGTCGAACCATATCCTATCGCCTTATCCATCTGCGGCGAAAGTTTCAGCACACTAAAGGCCGCAAAAATGCCCGCCACCGAAATAAATGCTGCCACCGGCGCCTCCATTGCCGGGAAAAGTTTGTCGTCGAGTGTCGTCTCCGTGCGTTCGGCAAATTTTTTGAGAATTTTGAAAACAAAGTTAGTCACCACATGCCGCAACAAAAACGCGCCCACTAAAAACAACCCGCTTATAACAAAGTGAATCGTGGTATTTTCACCCGTGGTCGGCACGTTGAACAGGCGCAGAACGGCATCGACCATATGTTCAAGGAAATCCTGGGCAGGTTGCACATGGCGAGACGAAGCGGTCGCAACATCGCCAGCACTAGCCGGATCAACCGCCGGAGCGACTTGCACGCCCGTAGAATTTTCCGCAGCGGACAAAAGACCGCATGCACCGTGCGCGATGAACACCATGAAACTGCAAAAAAGAAGACGAACCGTTTTCATAAAACCCCACCTGTGTGCGAGTCCAGCGGCCGGTGTCAACCCCAGCGCCGCAAAACGGGTTCGAGAAAATTCCGCGCGCGCATCAACGCACGCGTCGACCAAACCCAAACCACCGCTCACTCAACCCGTCTTCAATCGCGTCCTCAACGCAACCAACGCCTCTTCCGTTTCGACAACGCAATTTTGCACCGCTTCCTCCGTCAAACCGGCCCGCTGCAATACATCTTCGTTCAGCGACCATTGCCGCGCCTCAGCCTTAAAGCCCTTGCCCATCTGATGTGTTATCCAACAAGCCACATGCAAAAGCGCACCCATCGGACCTGCTTCGTCATCGGGACGATAGTGATTCTTCACGCCAAGATGAACATTCGCCGACATACGCCATTCCTCCATCACCATTGCACCCACTTCGTTGCTGGTGATACCGGCCCACGCACGCTCCCAAGTCGGCAAATCCAAAGTCTCCGTGTCCGGACAAATCACACCCGGTTGCTCAATCTCCAATAAAGTATCCAGCACCAATTTTCCCACCGGCCTGAGCAACCCCATCGTGTAGGCCACGCCCTCTTCTTCACCCACAATGCCGGCGAGTCGCTCCATCGCCAAAGCTGTAACAACCGAATTTTCCCACACTTGCACGGCCGTCAGATTATAAACCGGCAAACCGCTTTGGAAAACCTGGTCGGTCATCGCCACGCCGACGATCTTGTGAACCTCACGAAAACCCACCCGGCTGATCGCATCTTCCAACGTGCTCACCGCGTTTTCGCCACGAAAAAAAACGCTATTACTCATCCGGATAACTCTCGCCGTCAGACCCGCATCCACGGCGGCCAACTTAACAATATCCTCCAGATCCGCATTAATATTGCTCAACAACATACCGAGCCGCCCAAAAATTCCCGGCGAGGTCGGGAGCTTGCGCGCGAAGCGCATGACGCGGTCCTTGATCGTGCTTTCCGTGGCTGTGGTCGACATAAAACACCCTAGTTATCGACCCCGTTACCGCAAACCTGAAGCTGTAACATCAGTGCTAAGGAAAACCGCCCAGACAAACACCTATAACCCTGCCTACGAGTTTCTTGACTATGCTGCGCATTGACCCCTCACCCACAAAGTGCATCCTCTCAATCTTCCTCGCGTGCCGCAAAAAATCCTCATCATCGAAGACGAGCCGGCCATCGCCGACACCCTCATCTACGCCCTGAAAACCGAGGGCTTTGATCCCCATTGGTGCACCACGGGCCAGGGAGGCCTCGCGGCCCTCGCCGCTCAAACCTTCGCGCTGGTCGTCCTCGACGTCGGCCTACCCGACGGAAGCGGCTTCGAATTCTGCAAAGCCATCCGCACACAATCCAACGTACCAGTCATCTTTCTCACCGCCCGCGCCAGCGAGATCGACCGCGTCGTCGGCCTCGAAATCGGTGGCGACGACTACCTCGTCAAGCCCTTCAGCCCCCGCGAACTCACCGCCCGCGTCAAAGCCATCCTTCGCCGAACTAATAGCCATGGAACAACTCAGGCTGCT
>JAYTWC010000336.1:0-2468 GCA_043743635.1 Verrucomicrobiota bacterium
CCAGATCCGTCAGCTCACGAAGGTTTTTCGCCAAGGCGAGATCAACGTCACCGCCCTCGACCGCATCGACCTGTCCATCCAGAGCGGCGAATTTCTCACGCTCATGGGCCCATCCGGCTCGGGCAAGTCCACGCTTCTCCACATAATCGCAGGTATCGATCGACCGACCAGCGGCGAGTGCATCGTGCAAGACCGCAATATCGCCACTCTCAACGAATCCGACCTCGCCGACTGGCGAAACCAAAACGTCGGCTTCGTCTTCCAAACCTTCAACCTTATCCCCGTCCTAACCGCGTTCGAAAACGTCGAACTCCCGCTGCTTCTCACTCAACTCAATTCGCGGGAACGCCGCCGCCAGGTCACCACCGCCCTCGACATGGTCGGCCTCTGCGACCGCATGAAGCATTTGCCGAAACAACTCTCAGGCGGACAAGAGCAACGCGTCGCCATCGCCCGCGCCCTCGCGACCGATCCCCGCCTCGTCGTCGCCGACGAACCCACCGGCAACCTCGATTCCCACTCTGCCAACGAAGTTCTCGAGATTCTCCGCACCCTCAGTCGCGACGCCGGTAAAACCGTCATCATGGTCACCCACGACCCCAAAGCCGCCGCCTACGGCTCCCGCACCATCCATCTCGAAAAAGGCGAACTAGTCACATGACCTAAGGCCTATGACTATTCCCGGTTTCATTATAAAAAACGCCTTGCGCAACAAACGCCGCGCCGCGCTCTGCATACTCAGCGTCGCTGCCTCGCTCTTCCTTCTCGTCTCGCTGCTCGTCGTCCTCAACGAGTTCACCAATCCGCCCGAAGACGCCGGCGCATCCCTCCGCATCGCCGTGCGCAACAAAGTCTCCCTCGCCACCCCGCTCCCCGTTCGACAACGCCCGCTTATCGCCAAAATTCCCGGCGTCGAAGCCATCACCGCCCTCTCTTTTTTCGGCGGCAAATACAAGGGCGAGGAAAACACCATGTTCGCCCAGTTCGCCATGGACCCCGAACAACTCGAAAAGGTTTTCGGCGAAGCCAAACTGCCGCGCGACCAACTCGAAACCTGGATCTCCAATCGCACTTCCTGCATCATCGGCGTCGACACCGCCAAACGCTACAACGTCAAAATCGGCGACAAATTCCAACTCATCGGCCAGATCTACCCCGTCGACCTCGACCTCACCGTCGTTGGCATCTACAAAGGCACCACCGACGACCGAAACGTTTTCTTCCACCAAAAACTCCTCGACGAACTCACTGGCGATCTCGGCCAGGTCGGCATGTGGTGGATCAAAGCCCGCTCGCCCGAAGACGTTCCCGGCGTCATCGACCGCATCAACGCCGCCTTCGCCAACTCCTCCGCCGAAGTCCTCGCCGAAACCGAACGCTCCTTCCAACTCAGCTTCATCTCGATGTGGGCCAATATCAAAGTCCTCATCTCCTCCATCTGCTCCGTCGTTGTTTTCGCACTCATCCTCGTTTCAGCGAGCACCATGAGCATGGCCATTCGAGAACGCCTGCGCGAACTCTCCGTGCTCAAAGCCCTCGGCTTCCGCCGCCACGAACTCTTCGCTTTTATCCTTGCCGAAAGTTTCGGTTTGGCCGCCATCGGCTTTCTCCTCGGAGCCGGTGGCGCATGGTTACTCTACTCCTCGGTCAACGCGCCCACCCTAACTGGCGGCATGTTTCCCACCCTCGACGTCACCCCGCGCATCCTTGGCCTTGCCGCCCTCGTCACCGCCATCCTGGGCGTCGTCTCCAGCCTCGCCCCCGCCTTCACCGTCACCCGCCTGAGCGTCGTCGACGGCCTCAAAACTCTGGACTAAAATTGGCCACAAATTTTCACCGATGGACACCGATCAAAAAAAAGATCCCTTAACCGAAAAAATTATCGGTTGCGCCTACACCGTCGCAAATACCCTCGGCTACGGCTTTCTCGAAAAGGTTTACGAAAACTCATTGGCTCTCGAACTCCAGAAGAACGGCCTGGACGTCGAACAACAAAAACCGCTCACAGTATTTTACTCAGGCGCAGTGGTCGGCGAGTACTTTGCCGACCTCTTCGTCGAGCAAAGAGTCGTTGTAGAATTGAAAGCGGGAAAAGTGATCGACGCCTCACACATCAGCCAATGCCTAAACTATCTCAAAGCATCTAAAAACCGTCATGGCCTCATCATTAACTTCGGCCCATCCCGAGTCGAAGTACGGCGTCTCGTCATGGGCTGAATCTGTGTTTATCGGCGAAAATCTGTGGCCATGATTCCCCTCCTAAAATATCACCTTCGCTCCGTGCTCGTCCGCTGGCGCTCCACGCTCGCCACCATCCTCGGCCTCGCCCTCGTCATCGCCGTTTTCATTTTGGTGCAATCACTCGCTGCCGGCATTGAAAAATCCAGCAGCAACACCGGCGATCCCCGCAACCTCCTCGTCACCCGTCAGGGCGCGCTCGCCGAAACCACCAGCGTCATTACCCGCGG
>JAYTWC010000337.1:0-4330 GCA_043743635.1 Verrucomicrobiota bacterium
CAATGCACGCGTTCACGAAAAGATGCGAATTCGGGTGATGGCAAACGACCTACCCAATGCGACAGATGCAGATTTGCTCTATGATTCGTTAATCAGCGCAGGACAAATTCGTGATTTGAATTTGTTTTTGGACGGACCTGACTGGGAAGGCGAAGGACGTTGGCGTGATCGGTTTTTGCCCGGAGTGCTGAATCGTTGGGAGCGAAATGGCCACATTTACAGCGTGCCTTTTGCGCATGCGGTCTGGGCAATTTTCTACAACAAAGGCATGTTCTTGGAACATGGCTGGGCGGTCCCGCAGACGTGGGACGAATTCTTTGAGCTGTGCGAAAAGATGAAAGCCCAAGGGATCGCGCCACTCACGCTGCCCGGCGTTTATATGCGCTACGGCGACTCGATTTTGCGGGCGGCGTACTTTAATTTGGTTGGGCCGACTGGTTATCGTGCCTACAACGATCTTGCACCCGGGACGCGCAGCGATGGCCGCTTTGTCCGTGCGGCCGAAGTGACACAACGGGTGGCGCTGAACTACATGCTCAAAGGCTGGGAGGGCATGACGCACACGGCGGCTGAACAAGCGTTTCTCGATGGGAAATGCGCGATGACGATCGCTGGATCTTGGTTGGGCAGTGAGGTTCGGGGAAAGATTCCGTTTGGTTTTTCGATCGGGGCGATGAATTTTCCGGTATTTCGCGATGGTATCACTCATCCGGATACATTGCAGGTGCAGAGCAGCTATTATTTCTTTTTCACCAAGCAGGATCCGAGGCAGGAACAGGCAACGGCGGATTTTTTCCGGTTCATGACTTCGCGCGAACGGGTTCAGGCTTTCGCGCATCAACAGGATGCAACCACTGCGGTCTATGGCGTGCATACGGGTGATTTTTCGGAGGCGATGCGGGATGTCGCAGCGTTGATCGCGAAATCGCCGGCTTCGTTTGACGGAGGCCGGCCGACATCGGCGGCGCTGAACGCCTTGGTCGAACAGACCATGAACGATCTTCGTCAGCAGCTCATGACGGGGCGCATCACGCCACAGCAATTTGCAGACCGGCTTGAGGCAGCAGCTCAAGCCGAACGGGTTCGTGATCTGGATCCGACAAGCATAAAGGTGAAGCATCGTTGGAAAACAGCAGGCCTTCTCTTGACGTTGTCGCTAGCGATTGGATGGCTGGGGTTGGAAACGGCAAAAAGAAGTCGTGCCCGTCGGCGCGAGGGCGGCGACGGGATTTCCCGGGCGGAGGGACATCTTGGGCGGCTGCGTTTACCGATGGCTGGCGGTTTTGTTGGGCCGTCGTTAATCCTCTTTGGGCTGTTGGTGATTTTGCCGGGCGTGGAGGCGTTGATGTGGGCCTTCACGCGCTGGGATGGGATTAATGGAGTTCGCACGTCGGTTGGTTTTTTTAATTTCAAATGGCTGCTACTCGAGAGCGACACCTTCTGGTATGCGCTTCGAAACAATCTTTACATCATGGTGGTGCCGACGCTGGTTGTGGTGCCGTTGTCGCTGCTGTTGGCGACGCTCATTCACCGGGGCGTTTTTGGCGCGAATTTTTTCCGCGCGGTTTTTTTATTCCCCAATTTGCTCGGTGGCATCGCAGCGACATTGTTGTGGATGAATGCCTACGATCCGCACGGCGGCCTGGTGAACGCAGCGCTGGAAAAGATCGGCGGGTGGTTGCACAATGACTGGTTAAGTTCGTTTGCCGCTTATCCCTGGTTGTCGCAGGACAATTTGTACCGGGCGTTAATTCCGATCTACATCTGGATGGCGTGCGGGTTTAATCTGGTGCTTTATCTGGCCGCGATGCAGGGCATCGATCCCGAGCTTTATGAGGCGGCGGAAATCGACGGCGCTTCGGCTTGGCGGCAGTTTTTCACGATCACGCTGCCGTTGATCTGGGATGTGCTGGCGATCTCGGCGGTCTTTATTGTGGTGGCCGGATTGAACACCTTTGAAATGATCTGGCTGTTGACCTCCCAGGATCCGACCAGTCAATCGCACGTGTTAAGCACGCTGATGGTCGCGACGATGTTTAAGGAATTCGCGGTCGGGCGTGCCACGGCGGTGGCCGTGATCATGTTTGTACTGGTGTTGACCGGTTCGGCGGTGGTGTTGCGGGTGATGCGGCAGCAAGACCGTGTGCGCGATTGAACGATTGCAGACCGGCGTGGTTGTGGCTCAACTCCTTTCACTTTCATGTCATCGCCAAAATCTCAGGCTCCTGCGGCAATAACGTCGGTTGAGAAAACTCCGGATTTTATTCCGTCACCGTGGACGGGCTGGATCGGGTTCGCGGGGTTTGTTATGGGTGTGGTCTGGTTGAATAAATCCGGACCGTTGTATCAGTTTTCTCGATACTGGGAGGGACTTATCCTCATGGGCTTCGCCTCGGTGCCGATGTTGGTGCACGACGGTTTGTGGCTTTATTGGAGCGCGCGAGGGAAACCGGTCGACGGTCTTACGAAGCAACGTGATTATTCTTTTGCGCGGACCGGGTTGAAACTGGTTGGCCTGCTGGCGACGGTAGCGCTGCTGGCGCTCCTTTATTGGGTTTTTCCGGAATATAACCCGAGTCTTCGGTCGGTGACGAATGAACTGCCGAACCCAGGGTTCTACAGTAATTTCTTTTCGCTTTGTCGGCTAGCTGGGCCCTGGGTGCTGGGTGTTTGCGCGATGTATTTCTTTTTTGTCGATGCGCGTTTGAACGAGCCGCGCGATGGTTACTGGCATTTTGGGCGTATGGTATTGGGCGGCGATGGCATTGATTGGGCGAAGATTCGCAATCATCTGCGCACCTGGGCGGTGAAGGGATTTTTCATGCCGCTCATGTTCACGTTTCTTTGTAACAATCTGCCGGGTCTGCATTGGCACGAGCAACACGGGGCGGCGCTCAGCCATGTTTTCAGCGGCGCCGAAGCCAATCTTGGTTTGCTGCAATCATTGTTTAACTATGTGAACAATTTCATTTTCAGCATCGATCTCGCGTTTGTGGCTTGTGGATACGTTTTGACTTTGCGGCTCGTACAGTCGCACGTGCGTTCCGCGGAGCCGACAATGCTCGGCTGGACGGCGGCCCTGATATGTTATCAGCCATTCTGGAGGATGTTTGGCGATTTATACCTTTGCTATGGATCAGATGGCGACTGGCAGTCGAAACTGGCTCCTCATCAAAGCACGCTCCTGATTGCTTGCGGCGTAGGCATCCTATTTTTTGAAACTGTATTTATGTGGGCAACGATTTCGTTTGGGCTGCGATTCTCCAATTTGACGCATCGTGGTATTGTGACGAAAGGGCCGTATTATTTTACGAAACATCCGGCCTACATCACAAAAATCTGCGCTTTTTTTCTTATCCAGCTACCTTGGATCGATGGGCGCGGGGACCTGCAAGGCCTGCGCAATCTTTTCATGCTAGCCGGCTTGTGCCTTGTTTACTGGTTGCGGGCGAAGACGGAAGAACGACATCTCGCGAGCATCGATCCAGCTTACGGGATTTATGCCGAGGCAATCCGGGAGCGCCACCGGCGTTGGCTGAAGCTGAATTTCAAGGGAAGTTGAGAACAGGTCGAAAGATTAGTCCTTTGACTGGATCGGTTTTTTTGATGGAAAAACAGGAAGTTCATAACCGAAGTGCTCAAGCGTTTTACCCGAGACGGTTGAACCGGCGGGATGATTGCCGACTTTGATGAGCAAGTTGAACAGCTCGACCGGCGGAACATCGTTGAAACCTGGCTGGGTGCCGAGATATACGGCGGGTGCAGTCATCATGGAAGAAAGTGGATGCAGACGTGACATGAGTTGCGTGCAGCGGGTTCCGCAGCACGGGAGTGCGTCAAAGGACGAACTCGCCAATTATTCGACCGAACTCAGTTGTGGGAACGATTGGGCCAGGGAGGACCAGGAACCCATGCGTATGTTTGTGCGGACAAGATCGCCAAGAGGGCGGACCGACACCGAGAGCAGGTGTTGGGTGACGGGGTAGGTTTGGAATTTCCGTCGGGATGTAGGCATGTGAATAAGAATGTACAGCTGACGTCTATTGCAGGTGCCGTGCCGAGATTTTCGGTGGGTGAATGGGATTCAACGCGAGGCAAAGATCGAGCTCGGCATCAAGGATTTGAGGTGGGAATGTTTTTATTGAGCATAAATGAGCAGAGTTGCGCCGAGATGCTTCACTTGGTTGATTTCATGCGTGCGTAATCCGCGATTCACGATCTCTCAGACTTTGATTTTCCTCGTGCTGGCCGGCTATTTTTTGTGGGTCGTTTATCCGATGCTGTGGGTTGCGTATTCGTCGTTAAAACCTGACGACGCGATTTTCCGCGA
>JAYTWC010000338.1:0-3495 GCA_043743635.1 Verrucomicrobiota bacterium
CCTCGTTTCGAACAAGGTCTCCAACAAAAAGAAGACTGCCAGCAACGCCTTGTCGACGTCTGGGCCACCGGCGAAGCCTCCATGTCGCTCGGCATGGCCACCGCCCGCCTCTTCGACCTGCTCGATCCGATGGAAAAAGTGAAAGATGCCAAGTTCGCCGAACTCGGCGTCACCCCCGGCATGGCGCAAATGAAGGCCTTCCGCGCCATCAACAAACAAGCCCTCGAATTCATCGCCCTCGAAACCAAGCCCGCGGCCGAACGCGACGCCGCCCGTTACGAAGCCCTCAAGGCCGATCCCCTCGTCCAATACGCGATCCTCGACGCCCAGGCCAACGTCCTCTGCCCCGGCACCAAGCTCTGGTGCACCGGCCATGGCGCCACCATCATGCGCGAAGCCGTGTCCCTCATGGGTGGTTATGGTATCACCGAGGATTGCCCCGGATTCCTCGGCCAGAAGTGGATGGATGCCCAGCTCGAAGCCACCTACGAAGGCCCCGAAGCCGTGCAACGCCGCCAGATCTCGGTCACGATGACAAACGAGGTCTTCCTCGCCCTCTATCGTAACTGGATCACCGAACTACGCCAAATCGCCAGCCGCAAAGCCGAAATCGGCGCCTGCAACCTCGCCAACGCGATGGAACTCTGGCTCTGGACGCTCGAACACCTCCAGACCTCCAAAGACGCCACGGGCGCCAAGCTCTACACGCCCAATCGCCACGGCGTCGCGTTCCCGATGGTCGATGCCCTCTGCTGGCTCCTCGGCTCGTACCACCAGATCCTCGACCTGCTCGAACTCGAAGCCAAAGGCCCGGCCAACCCGACCGTCGCCGAAGGTCTCGCCGGCTACGTCAATTTCTTCTCCGACCTCGCCGCCACGCAGGCCGCCAGCGCCGCCGGTGAAGTTGGCCGCATCTGCGCCGAGCTCGTTTACGGTTTCAACACCGAACCAACCGCCAACGACACCTTCGCGTCCCTCCGCGCCAGGATCGACGTCAGCCTCGCCGGTTCGCACCTCGCCAAAGACCGCGCCGCCGAAGCCCTCACGAAAGTGATGATCCCGGAAGCGCTAGACTATCCGTAAGTCGGAATCGGAATTTCTCACGCAAAGACGCCAAGACGCAAAGAAGACATAAAATCAGGGCCCGAAACTTTGCGTCTTTGCGCCTTTGCGTGAACCAACAACACGATGAGCAACAAAACCGAGAACGAACTCGCCAGAGACATCGTCGACGCAGCTTTTCACGTCCACACACCCCTCGGTCCCGGCCTGCTCGAATCAGTCTACGAGGCAATCCTAGCCCGAGAACTCACCAAGCGTGGCCTCTCCGTTACCCGTCAACAACCAGTCCCCATCCAGTACGATGGCCTGAATTTTGACGAAGGCTTTCGTGCCGATCTGATCGTAAACGACAAAATCATCATAGAACTAAAATCAGTCGAGCAAATCGCCCCAATCCACAAGAAGCAGCTTCTCACCTATCTCCGACTGGCCAACAAACGCTTGGGACTTCTGATCAACTTTGGCTCGGCCTTGATCAAAGACGGCATCTTTCGAGTCGCGAACGGCCTCCCCGATTAACACCTCGGATTTTTTCACGCCAAGACGCAAAGAAGACATGAATTCCGCGTCCGAAACTTTGCGCCTTTGCGTGAGAAACAACAACCTTTAAACAACCTTCACGTGAGTACCAACATCAGCGACACAGCATCCCAATCCGTTCCCCCCATCGAACGTCCTTCCATGGCCGTCGACATCGTCTGCGTCGGCTTCGGGCCAGCCATGGGCGGATTTCTCACCACGCTCTCAAAACAGCTCGTCAACCCAGACGGCACACCCATCGCCGACAGCCAGGCGATGCCCGGCATGCCGCCACAGGTCATCTGCTACGAACGTGCCGATGACGTCGGGTTCGGTGTCTCCGGCGTCGTCACGCCCGCGCGCAGCATCAAAGCCAGTTTCCCCGACCTCGACGCCTCACAGATACCGATGGCCGCTCCGGTCAAGACCGAGAAAATCGCTTACCTGCTCGATCCGATCGGAGCCAGCCGCCGCTCGTTCGCACTGCGCTGCGCCGATATTTTCGTGAAACCTTTCGCCCGAAAAAACCACGCCATCGAACTGCCGTGGATTCCTCCTTTTCTCGAAAAACACGACGGACTCGTCCTCTCGATGGGCCAGTTCATGCAGTGGGTCGGCGCGCAGGCCATGGGCTCTGGCACCATCCAAGTCTGGCCTTCCACACCCGCCTCCGCCGCACTCGTTGAAAACAAAAAAGTTGTCGGTGTCCGCTTGATCGACCAAGGCGTCGAGAAAAACGGCACGCCCACCGCCGCGTTCACGCCCGGCATGGATATCCGCGCTGCGCTCACCGTCATCGGCGACGGTCCGGTCGGCGCACTCGGCATGCAACTCGACAAAGAATTCGGTATGCCCGAAGGCCACCACACGCACGAGTGGGCGGTCGGCATGAAGCTCGTGGTCGACCTACCCGCCACCACCAAGCTCGAACCCGGCACCGTCTTTCACACGTTTGGTTTTCCTGAGCCGGAAATCTTCGGCTTCATGTACATCCACCCGGGCAACATCGCGTCGCTCGGCATCTTCGTCCCGTCGTGGTTCGATAATCCCGTCCGCACCGCCTACCGCTACCTCCAGCACTGGGTGCAACATCCGTACCTTTGGAAACACCTCAACGGCTCAACCCTCCGCTCATGGGGCGCCAAAACCCTCGGCGAATCCGGTCGCCGTGGTGAACCGCACCTCGTCGGCGATGGCTACGCGCGCATCGGGGAAGGCTCCGGCACGACCAACGTCCTCACCGGCTCCGGCGTCGACGAAGCCTGGGCCAGCGGCGTGCAACTCGCCGAAGCCGTGACCGAACTTCTAAAAGCCGGTAAACCATTCACCAAAGAAAACCTCCAGGCCACCTACGTCACCCGCCGCCGCGCGAGCTGGGTGGACAAGGAAAGCCGCGTCGCCGAAAAAGCTCGCGATGGTTTCTCGTGCGGTTTCGTCACCGGCCTGATCGGCATGGGCATCACCGGCCTGACTGGCGGTCGCCTCAACATCTGGGGCAAACCACGTCCTCCCCACAAACGCTTGCCCTCGATCGAAAAATTCTACGCCGGTAAAATCCCCGCCGACGAAATCGCCAAGATCCGCACCGACTGCCTCGCCAAGGGCCTTCCGCTCTACAACGCACTCATGGACCGCGCGGGCTGGCCGGCGATCCCGTTCAACGGCAAACTCCTCGTCTCGCACCAGGATGCGTTGCTGATCGGTGGCAAAGTCCAAGCGCCACACGGCTACGCCGACCACGTCATTTTCCCCTATCCAGACGTATGCGCCAAATGCAACCAGCGCACCTGTGTCGAGGTTTGTTCAGGCCAGGCGATCGCGCACAGCCCAACTGGCGTGCCCGTCTTCGACCGCGAGAAATGCATTCACTGCGGCGCGTGCTTATGGAATTGCAACAACGAGCGCCCCGACGGC
>JAYTWC010000339.1:0-2788 GCA_043743635.1 Verrucomicrobiota bacterium
TGTTTATAAAAATCGTTTTCCTGCAAACGCCAGCGCACATCGACGCGATGACTCATCACACCGGTGTTGGAGCACGGCACGTCGATCAGCACCGCCGGATATTCTGTCGGCAGATTATGCTCTTCCAGAAGTTTCCGAGCCGGCACCAACACGTCGCCCTGCACCAAAGCCACGTCGACGCCCACGATACGACCGAGGTTTTGCTTCAAGCGATCGATTCGGTCTCCGGGCAGATCCATCGAAACAATACGACCCGACGAAGCATCACTCGAACTCGTGCTGCGCATCGCATCGGCGATCGCCACACTCTTCCCGCCCGGCGCCGCGCAAGCATCGAAGATGATTTCACCCGGTTTCGGCGCGAGCAACTCCACCGCCAACCGCGTCGACGGATCTTGTAGATATAATGCGCCTGCCGCGAGCAAGGCCTCGACTTGCGGCCAGTGACCTTGCTTCACCTCATAAAAACCGGCCCACTGCGTCGGCGTCAGCCAGAGTAATTCCTCCGGCGTCGGCGTGCGATCGCGCAACCGCCAGCGTGCGTACACAGGCGATGGATGTTGGTTCCATTCCAGCAATTGCCGCGTCGATTGCGCGCCAAACTGCGCCAGCCAGCGCTTCACCAGCCAAAACGGATGCGAGTAAAACGATGCCAACTGCTCGGCCGTCGCGAGCTTGGGTGGAGCCGTCTCAGCCGCGAGCGCGCTAGAGAGTTTCCGCACGACCGCGTTGACCAACCGCGCCTCAGGCGGACTCGCCAACGTCTTCGTTTGCTCAACCGCGTGGTGTACAACACGCGCCACATGGCCTTCCTCACCACCCTCGATCAACTCAAAACCGGCAACCAACAAGACCGCTTTCAAGCGCGGGCGCGGCATGCGCTCAATCAGTTTCAACAAATGCGCATCGATTCGCCCAAAATTCCTCACCGCACCATAAAGCAAACTCTGGCAACGGCCGCGATCCGGTCCGGGCATCGAGCGCGGCAAACTCTCCAACAAAACATCGACGCGCTCATTATTTTCCAACCAGCGTTCCAATAATTTAACCGCAGCCGACCACGGTGTGCTAACGACGTTTGCCTCGGGATTTATCATCGCGCCACGCTCCGCAGAGCTGTCAAATTTGCAAGAACGAAGCCGTTGCGCCGATTTTACGAAAACGTCGCTTATGCATCGACTGGTTGACAATCCCCCCCGCACTCCGCTCAACTTGTCGGTTCAAGCCTAGAAACCCACTCTTTATGAATTCGGAAGCTGTATCTGCGCTCATCGCCAAAAACCCGACGCTCAAGCCGTCCAAAGCCAAATTGGAAGCCATGAAATCTGGCAGCTATGTCGTTCACCGGAGCTGGGGTTTCGGTCAGATCAAATCCTTCGACGAAGGCACGCTTAAGCTCGTCATCGATTTCCAAGGAAAAAAGTCTCACCAGATGGATCCTGCGTTCTGCATCGGAACGATGGACGTATTGCCAGCCAATCATTTGCTCGTTCGCAAGCAGACCGACTCCGCCAAGATCGCCGATCTGATCGAAAACAACCCGGCCCAGCTCATCGTCGAAGGTCTTCAAGCCTACCCGAACAACGCCGCGACCGCGATCGAACTCGAAATCACACTCGCCCAAGTCATCGGCGAAGACAAATTCAAGAAATGGTGGTCTTCCGCCAAAAAGGCCGTTGCGAAAGATCCGCGCATCGCAATTCCCGCCAAAAAGACCGAATGCTACGTCGTTCGCGAAACGCCGGTTTCTACTGAAGACGAGATCCTCGAACAATTTAACGGCACCCGTTCCGCTCGCCGCCGTATCAGCCTCGCCGAAGACCTGATCGCCGCCGTCGACGCCAAAGACGTCAAGACCGACCTCAACGCCATCCTCACCGGCGTGGCCGACGCCGTCAAAGACAGTAACCAACTCGACGCCGCCGAACGCCTTTACGGTGCTGCCGTTCGCGACGACCTCGCCAAGCTAGTTGGAGTCGATACTGCGTTCGAACCCTCCCAAGCCTCGCTCGTCACCGACGTCCGGGAACTCGCCGCTATCGCCGAGAAAATTCCGGTTCAATTCCAAGGCCGCTTCCTCGATCTCGTCAAAGCAACGCACCCGATCGAAACCCGCGAAATCGCCTTCACCCTGCTCAAGACCAGCCAAGGTAAATTCACCACCGAGTGCATCAATTTCCTCGTTGAAAACGGCCACTCCGACGAACTCGCCGCCGCCCTCAAACGCTGGCAGGTCGAACAGAATCTCCGCGCGCCCGTCCTCCTCTGGATCGTTAAAAATCGCCACTCGAAGAAATTCGCCAAACTCCTTCACGACCTCATCACGCCACGTCTTCTGAGCGCCATCTTCTTCGCCATCGATTACGAGGCGCTGCAAGCCGCCAGCACACGTCGCATTCCACTCGGCGAAATTCTGAGTGATGACACCGACCTTATTGGCGATCTTCTCTCAACGGCCGACCCTGAAACCGCGCGCGACCTTGCCAACGCCCTCCTCCTAAACCAGGGCTTCGAAGAACTCACCAAGAAATCGTTGCTCGCCCGCTTCATCAAAATCTTCCCCTCGATCCAATCGATCATCGCCAGTGAAGCCGAAGGTAAGGAAGAGCAGCTCCTCGTTTCACGCGAAAGCTACGATCGCAAACGCACGGAATACGAGACCATCGTCTCGAAGAAGATCCCAGAAAACTCCAAAGCCATCGCCTCCGCTCGCGAACACGGCGATCTCAAGGAAAACTCCGAGTACAAGATGGCCAAGCAGGACCAACAAGTCCTCATGGCCCAAAAG
>JAYTWC010000340.1:0-2837 GCA_043743635.1 Verrucomicrobiota bacterium
GCCGTTGAGGGAGAACTCGACGGAGAAGGTGTGCGGGCTGGGCGGAATGTTGTTGACGTTGGCGGTGGCGGAAAGATCGGCATGCAGGCCGGCGCGGAGGCCGTCGATTTGGGTGCCGGGCGTGAGCGGGAGCGGCTGGCCGTCCCAGGCGAGTTTCAAGGTTTCGCGTGTGCCTCGTAGATCGGAGAGGCCGAAGGCGATCCAGGCGCGGTTCCATTGCAGGGTTTCGGGCGCGAGGCCGAGGGGCTTGAGGTCGGGGGCGGCGAAACGGCCGGAGAGTTTCAGATGGCTGGTGTAAACGATGGCTTCGTAGATGCCGCGATGGCGTTTGGAGGGATCGACGTCGCCTTCGATGGTGAGCTCCTCGGGCAGGAAGCAGGCGTAGGCATCGCCCATGCGCTCCTCGGTGGTGCGGACGGCGCGGCCGTTAACGATCGTTTCTTTTTCGACGGTGCGGAGCGCGCGGTAGGGGACGACGAGAACGGGGCCGACGATGGTTTGGGTACGGCCCCAGGTTTCGGTGATCTCGTGGACGGCGGCCTGGCGTCGGCTATCGCGTTCTTCGAGCAGCCCGTGAATCATGAAGAGCGGGATCTGCAGGAGCAGCACCAGCACGAGGATGCCGCCGAGTTTCAGGCTGAGAGCGAAGGGTTTTAGGAAGGCGCGGAGCGAGCCGGCGATGCCGTTGATAGGCGGTGGGGTGGGAGAGGAGGAAGTCGGAAGCGGAGGAGAATTATCCATGCCCGCAGGTTAGCGGTCGCGTATGAAGGGAGTGTGAAGTCTGGATGAAATGGGGGTGAAATCGGGGGTGGTGTCGCAGGAGCTCAATGCGGAGCATTGAGCTCCCCGAGGCGAAGCGTCTGTCGCCCGACAAGGATGGGGTTGTGCGCAAAAAGACCTTTCAGGCCATGATGATTTGCGGGATAAAAAGACGAAGGTGAAGCTGGCGATCTGGTAGGCGATGAATCAACCAGCGTGTGCGGCGGGCAAAGTAAGTTTTGCTATGCAGCCGCCGGATGGGCGGTTGGCCAAGGCAATTTCGCCGTGGTGGAGGTGGGCGATTTCGCGGACGAAGCTCAAGCCTAGGCCCGTGCCTTTGGCGCCGGTGTCGGGGCGGGGAAGGGAATAAAAGCGTTCGAAAACTTTGTCGTGAGCATAATCGGGCAGACCGGGGCCGGTGTCTTCGATTTCAATCACAGCTTGGTCGGCATGGCTGGTTATGGAGAGGATGATCGCGGAGCCGACGGGGGAGAACTCGGCGGCGTTTTGGAGGAGGTTGGCGAGGGCTTGGTGGAGGAGGAAGCGTTCGCCTTGGATCGTGAGGGGCTCTGGCGCGCGGAGGTCGACGGTGAGGCGGCGGGCATGGAGGGTGCCGGCGAGGCTGTCGATCACGGTGCGGCCAAGGGCGGAGAGTTCGACCGGCTCGGTGGGGCCGAGGCCTTTGCGGGCTTCGAGGGCGGAGAGTTGGAGGAGTTTGTCGATGAGCTGTTGGATGCGGGCGGATTCGCGCTGGATGTTGGCGAGGAATTTGACGCGTTGATCGGGCGGCATCGTTGGCTCGACGAGTAGTTCGGCGGCGCCGCGGATGGCGGAGAGCGGGGCTTTGATTTCGTGGGTAAGGGTTTGGGTGTAGCGCTCGACGTATTTTTTGCCTTCGAGGGCGTCGCGCATTTCGTCGAAGGCGTCTTGAAGCGTGGTGACTTCGCGGCCAGCGAGACGGGGGAGGGTGGCGGGTTTGCCGTCGCGCACGGC
Organism: Verrucomicrobiota bacterium; assembly: GCA_043743635.1. Classification (GTDB taxonomy): domain Bacteria; phylum Verrucomicrobiota; class Verrucomicrobiia; order Opitutales; family Opitutaceae; genus JADKHC01. The sequence continues at coordinate 1,753 of JAYTWC010000340.1, forward strand.
GCGGGCGTAGGCGGTGAGGCGTTCGATCGGCGTGGTGAGCCAGACGGAAAAGGTGAAGCCGGTGAGGATGACGAGGGCGCCGCCGCCGAGGCCGGCCCAGAAGATGCGGCGCCTGGCTACGGTGACTAGTTCGTTAATGTAACGGGTGGGTTTTCCGACGGTGAGGCAGCCGATGATGCGGCCGTCGGCACGGATGGGGGCGGCGACGTGGATGACGAGCGAGGCATTGTTGTTGACTTCGGCGCGGCTGCCGCGGGCACCGTACTCGCCGGCGAGGGTGAGGCGGACGTCACGCCAGCGCGAGTAGTCTTTGCCTTCGTCGGCGCCGTGGTTGGAGTCGTAGATGACGCGACCGGTGGTATCGGTGACGGTGATACGGAGATCGATGTCGGTTTTGCGCAGGCTGTAGATCTGGGCGTTAAGGGTGCGGTGGTAGGCGGGGTCGAAGAGGCGGCGGAGGGCGTCGGGCTTGATCAGGCCGTCGGTGACGGCGTCAGCTTCCACGGCGGAGGCGAAGAGGTTGGCGGCGTCGACGAGGGATTCTTCCATCGATTCGAGGTAGCGGGGGCGGACGGAGTTCATGGCCCAGCCGATCAAATACCAAGCGCCACCGCCAACGAGGAGGAGGTAGACGAGGAAGATGCGGGTGCGGATGGCCATGGAGTTTTTTTAACCGCGAATGGACGCGAATGCCGGAGAGAGACGGGGAGCGGTCGGAGGAGGGGAGAATGAGAAAGAGAATGAGAAAGATACAGAGTGGGTTATTCGCGGAGGGAGTAGCCGAGGCCGCGGTGGGTTTGGGTGGGATCGGTGGTTTTGGCGATGGCGCGGAGTTTGGCGCGGAGGGTTTTGATGTGGGCGTCGACGGTGCGGTCGAGGCTGGCAGAGGGTTCTTCCCAAGCGGCAGTCATGAGTTGGTCGCGTGAGAAAACGCGGCCGGGCTGGGCGAGGAGAGTTTTGAGCAGGCGGAATTCGTAGCGAGTGAGATCGAGCGGGTGGTTGCGGTAAGAGATTTGGCAGCGGACGTCGTCGAGGGCGAAAGACGAAATCTGAGATCTGGAATTTGAGATTTCAGAGGCGGATTC
>JAYTWC010000341.1:0-2955 GCA_043743635.1 Verrucomicrobiota bacterium
AGGCCGAGGAATGTCGGGAGAACGCGGCCGCCGATTTTATCCTGAAATGGATTTTCCGCCATCGAGACGTAACCGGCGAATTGTTGCGAGCCGACGACCGGCCGTTTCATGGCCACGAGTCGAGGCACGAACACTTGAAGAAACACCTCGGCGCAAGCATCTGCCTCAAAGAGCACCGGGCCGTTGTAAGAGTCGGGCAAACGCGCGGCGGAGAGATCGGTGATGCGTTGGCCAAGCGCGCGGGCATCGGCAAGGAGTTTAGCCTTGGTAGGCAGTTCGGTCATCGAACGCACCACCACGGTGGACGCATCGGCAATATTGCGACCATCGGGTGCCTGCCCCGTGGCGAGAAAGCTAAGCATGAGTCCGGAGTCGTGACGCGTGTAGGTGGTGCCCTCGCTATTCACATAACGGGTCAAGCCGTCACTGGCGGAGAGCGAAGCGGAGGAAGTGGCGACAGCCGGAAATTCGCGGAAGACAGCGGAGAGTTCGCGCACGAGTTGTTCGGCGGCAGGCTGGTCGATGACGAGCCCAGGTTTATCCTCGGTCGTTTGGGTCGGTGGTTCAGCCGTGTAGTCGCCGGTATCGTCGGGCCGGGTTTTATTTTGCAACGCGGCCTTCTTTTTCGCGAGCCAGTCGGTGGAGCGCTTGTAGGCGTTATCGGTCACAAGCCAGAGCTGACGACGCACTTCGAGGTAGTTGTCATCGAGCGGGAGTCCGGTGGAAAAGGACGTGGCGAAAGGCGCGTTGGCGGAGTTGGTCAGATAATAAGTCTGGTCAAACTGCGGCGTGCCGACGCGCAACTCGACCGTCGCCAAGCGGCGGCGCGAGCGAATGCGGTCGCGAGAATGCAAGGCACCGAAACTGGCGCTGATGTTCACGTCGGCATTTTCGGTGACGCGATAAGCGGCAAAATACGGCGACGGATTGTTTTCGAGTTTCAGCTGGGCCGTGGTTCGGGCGAGTTCGTCGGTCATGGCCTGCATGACGACATCCTTGTCGGCGGCGCGAGTGAGCAACGAAGCGAGGCAAACCGCAGCGAGAGCAAAACGGGAGATCAAGCGAGAGAGAGATTTCATGGCGTGGGCTCCTTATTTGGCGGTGGTGGCTTGGACGGCGGGCGCAGTTGGTACCGTGGGGGCGGGCAGGAGCGGCAGCCGGTCCTGGGATTTTTCCTTTTTCTGAATCTCGACCTGCGAAATCAGCAGGCCGGGAGAAACGGCGGAGACGGGCACCCAGCCGGATTCGGCACCACACGTGCCGTTGAACACGCCGGGCGCATCGTCAGCCTCAACAACCTTGCTAAAGGTGGAAAGCGGCGTGCCGATGAAATCAACGCCGCGCACGAGTTCCTCGCGGCCGTCGGGATAAATGCGGTACACGAGCAGCGGGCGGACATTAAAGGAGTTTGGAATAGTTCGGCTGGTGATAGTGAAGCCGCCTTCGATGTCCTCGAAGAAGAGGCCGAACGGTTTATTCTGTTCGGCGACGAGACGGAGGAGATCTTTCTTGAGTTGTTCGCGGGTGACGGTCTGCGCAACCTCGACGATGAGATTTGCCTGACGCGCGACGACGGCGTTGCCAGGGGATTTGCGACCGTGGCCGTTGGACTCCAAAAAGCCTTCGATCGGCATGCGGGACATGAGAAAGCCTTTGAACAAACCGGCCTCGACGAGGTTCACGCGGCGGGCCTTCACACCTTGATCGTCGTAGAGATAATAGCCGCCAAGCGGGACCGTGCCGTAATGGTCGAGCTGCGGATCTGAGTAAACCGCGAACGTTGGAGGCAGCACGGGTTGGCCTAGCATCTTTTTAAAGGTTTGGCCTTCTTCGGCGCGTTTCTGGCGATGACCTTCGACGCGGTGACCAAATACCTCATGGAAGAATACGCCGGCGGCACGTCCCGAGAGGATGGCAGGGCCGGTGTACGGATCGGCCAGTGGCGCCTTGCGCAGCGCCTGCAACTCAGCAATCAGCTTTGTAACGGCGGCCAGTACTTCTTTATCACTGGGTAATTGATCGGCATTGAAGGCAAACCAGGTTTCATAACGGGGCAACACCATGCCATCCTCGGCCTTGGTGGAGGCGCTGATGACGAGGCGAGCGCTGATCTGTGTGGTCTGAAGCAACGTGCCGCCACTGTCGACGTACCAGCGGGTCTGTGCTTCGACGTTAACGGAGGCGTGTGCCGAAAAAACGTCGCCATACGCAGCAAATGGTTCGGTGAATCGGCGCAGGCGCACCTCCCACGCGGCGCGGTCGAGCGTCACGTCGCGCGGTTTCTCGATGCAAACCTCGGCGGGCGCGGCGCAGAAATCAGGGGACTTGTCCTCTTCGGCGACGTTGACCTGCACATCAGATTTAGCCTTGTCGAGCTGTTCGACTGAAGCTTTATAACGACGGTCGGTTTGATACCAGACAGCGGCGCGAATAGCGGCGACATCATCCTCGACCGGCAGCGCATGGGCGCCGGGCGATGGCGTCTGGTTGCTGCCCCGCAACGGATGGGTGTTATCGAGCGAGTAGTCGCCAACGCGCAGATCGATGTCGAACTGACGCGAGCGCGACTCGTTGCTATATTGCAGCGCACCAAACGACGCTCCCACGGAATACGCATGCCGCTCGAAGGCCTCGTAACCGAGAAAGTACGCCGGCGCCGGCTGGGCCTTGAAAGTGGTCATGGAGCGGTCGAGCTCGGCGCGAAGCGCGACGAGGACCGGAGACGCGTCTTTGGGCAGCTCTGCTGCACCAACGGAAAGAGCCAACGCGCAAATTAAACCGAGGACCCGCAAGATAATCTTCATGGAGTGGAAGTGGTTACCGAAAGCGAAGAAGAAATCACCAGCAATCCGCGCAATGTCGAGAACGGAAACGAAGCGTAAAACCACACCATTAAAAAGCAGTAACCCACCCGACCCCGCTCGCGCGTGGATTCACCGAGCAGACTTTCGACCC
>JAYTWC010000342.1:0-2419 GCA_043743635.1 Verrucomicrobiota bacterium
GTCGAGCTCGCCGGCATGCTCGAAAACGTCGACTTCGACCAACAGAAATCCACCGGCGATTTCCGTCCCGACATGACGATTCGCCTGCCCGGCGAGAAATTCATTGCCGTCGACGCGAAGGCACCGATGCAAGCGTACCTCGAAGCACTCGAAGCCAGTGACGAAACGATCCGTAAGGCCAAATTTCTCGAACACGCCCGCGCCGTCCGCGCCCACATCGACGCCCTCGGCAGCAAAGCCTACTGGCAATCCATCCAGCCCTCGCCTGAATTTGTCGTCCTCTTCATCCCCGGCGAAGCCTTCTATGCCACGGCGCTGCATTACGACCCGGGCCTCTTCGAACGTGGCACGGCCGTCGGCGTGATCCTCGCCTCTCCCGCCACGTTAATCGCCCTCTTAAAAGCCGCCGCCTACGGTTGGAAACAGGAAGCTCTTTCGAAAAATACCGAGGAAATCCGCAAGCTCGGCCTCGAACTCCACGAACGCGTCGCCGCCGTTGCCAAGAATCTCGACGACCTCGGCCAGCGCCTCACGCAAGCGGTCGAAGCGTACAACCGAACTGTTTATCAGACGGAAAGTCAGGTTCTCGTGACCGGTCGCAAGTTGGAAAAACTCGGTGCCGGCAGCGAAAAGAAGATCATCGATGCGCGCCTCGTCGACGAAATGCCAAAACAACTCACCGCCCCAGAACTAAAAACTCCGTAGTTGGGTTCAACTTAAGCGATCTCGATCCAGCAAAAACAAAACCCCAGGCTGCCAAAGCAACCTGGGGTTGGAAATCGACTAATATTTAGTTCGTCTTAGCTACGAATACGGCGACGCACACCGGCAAGAGCCACGAGGCCCAAGCCAAGTAAGCCGACAGTCAAGCCGCCCTCAGGAACACTCTTCGGAGCCGTTGTGACAACCAATTTGATCCCCTCGTTATAATAATGGCAATCGGGGTCAAAGCCGAGACCGAAGGCCGACTTATTCGCGGAAGTAGCATCAACCAAATAGCTCGTGAGCAGGCTAAGATTGGTGGTGCTGAAGGAATAGACGAAGTTAAATCCCGTAGCATGACCACCCACCGGATCCGACCATGACGTCAACCAACCCGTCGACCCAAAGTAGTCCCCGTTCGAGTTGTCCCAAATCTGCTCGATACCGGTCTTGGTATCATCGAACAAATTGATGTTAAGAATATCGGTCGTCTCAACCTGCCAATCGTAGATATTCTTGATGGTGAGCGTGGCTGAAGTGATCTTCTTTCCACCTGAAACAAGCTCCGAACGCAGGGTGTTCGAAAGCGTGGCGTCAACGCCCCATTTGTAGGCATAGGAATGGTCAAGATCGAACAAGTCAGCGGTCGTCGGAGCGAACGTGAAGGTTGTGGCCTGGGCGGTAGCAGCGAGTGCACCGATGGCAATGAGACTGAGTATTTTTTTCATATTAAAGCTTTTGGAAATTACGGTCTGAAAAACCGGATTAACAACGGTCGCCAACTCAAATAGCAAATGAGATGCCACACGGCTATTGCCATCCAATTGCCATCAAAAGCATGTGGTTAATAGGTATTTAAAATATTAAAACTTTTACGCCGTCCCGAAATTCGATGCTCACCACACCGGCAAACTGTAAGCAAATCCGACGATTTGTCGGATTAATTTACCCGGCCGTTTTCGGTGAAAAGGATGCACCGGTCTCTCGTTGTGCCGAAACCAGCAACCAGCGCGTTCCAAGTTACTCCTGTGGATAGATCAAAACGCGATCGTGAACCAATAAAATCAGGTCATTTTTGCCATCGCCTGTTACGTCAGCAATGATCGTCTCGCGCGGCTCCATGACGCTGCCTTTGCGGCCTTGATAATGCTGATCGGTTTCGAAGACCTTGAAGTGGAGCAAGCTCTCCCAACGGTCATCAGAACCGCGACCGAGAATTTCAATGAGGTTTTTACTCGGATCTACACAAACGAGTTCGAGTTTACCGTCGCTGTTAAGATCGCCCGCAACCACGTCGGAATAACTAATTTCAGGCAAATCAGTCGCGTGGGTGGCCTGCGTTGAGGGCGTGAAATCGTCACGCGTGAGGGGCAGCCACCAGAAACGATCGCGGCCGAAAACAAAGACCTCCGTGCCGGTCTTGTTTTTGCGAACATCCACGCCAACGACCTCTATTTTACCCGCCGGATTGGAATCCGTGACACGATAGAGCGCCTTTTCGTCGGCCGTTAGCGATTGGAACTGGTCCGTCTTTTTATCGTAGAGAATGATCGTCGGTCTCTTCCTGCCATCCACGGCCGGCAACACGAACGCCGTAGCAATCTCAGCATTGGGGTCGCGGGCATTAAATTGGTCGATTACAGTAAGTTCGCCAGCAGCGTTGAGTTTCAGCGCACGGGTAAAACTCCCCGTGCTCACGAGCATTTCTTGTTTTCCG
>JAYTWC010000343.1:0-2648 GCA_043743635.1 Verrucomicrobiota bacterium
TTTCAAGCGCCTCAGTCCAGTCGGACGGATTTTGCTCCGAATGGCCCGCCGGCAAGCCAGCAATCAGGCTGTGCGAGGCGCGTGCCGTGGCGAGCGTCTTGCCGGTTTCGCGATCAAGGATGATACCCTTGGTGCCTTGGGTGCCGCAATCGATGCCAATATAAAGACTCATGTTGGGGAAGTGTTGAAGGACATGTTTGAGCGGGTCCGAAACCGAAGACAACGCGGGTGTTAAAAATCATAAAAGAAATAGCAAAAAATCGATAGTTTGCAAGCCGCTGAAGTGGTATCTTAAACCAACTCCTCCCCTATTATGGCAAAATCCGAAACACATTTCCCGAACATCGGCACCATCGCCTACGAAGGCTCGAAAACCGAAAACGCACTGGCCTTCCGCCACTACAATCCCGCCGAGGTGATCGACGGCAAAACGATGAAAGAGCACATGCGCTTTTCCATCGCCTACTGGCATGCCTTCCGCGGCGCCGGCTCCGATCCATTCGGTCCCGGCACGATCGTCCGCCCTTGGGAAAAAGGCAAAGACGCCGTCGCCATCGCGAAAAAACGCATGGACGCCGCCTTCGAATTCTTCACCAAGATCGAGTCGCCATTCTGGTGTTTCCACGACCGTGACATCGCTCCCGAAGGCGCCACGCTCGCCGAGTCCAACAAGAATCTCGACCAACTCGTCGCGCACGCCAAGCAGCTCCAAAAAGCCACCGGCGTAAAACTGCTCTGGGGCACCGCGAACCTGTTTTCCAATCCGCGCTTCATGTGCGGCGCCTCAACCAATCCAGACGCCCACGTCTTCGCCTACGCCGCCGCACAGGTAAAGAAAGCCCTCGAAGCCACGCTCGAACTCGGTGGTGAAAACTACGTTTTCTGGGGTGGTCGCGAAGGTTACGAAACCCTCCTCAACACCAACCTGAAACGCGAACAGGAGCACTTGGCGACGTTCATGCACATGGCAGTCGATTATGCGAAGTCGATCGGTTTCAAGGGCCAGTTCCTGATCGAACCGAAACCAAAGGAACCGACAAAGCACCAGTACGATTTCGACGTCGCCAGCGGCATCGCCTTCTTGCGCACCTACGGCCTGGAAAAGTATTTCAAGTTCAACATCGAGACCAACCACGCCACGCTCGCCGGCCACACGTTCCAGCACGAAATCGAAGTCGCTGCCTCGGCCGGCATGCTCGGCTCAATCGACGCCAACACGGGTGACTTGCTCCTCGGCTGGGATACCGATCAATTCAACACCGACGTGAAAGAACTCACGCTCGCCATGATGTCGATCCTCCGCGCGGGCGGCCTCGGCACCGGCGGTTTCAACTTCGACGCGAAGCTCCGCCGTCCCTCAATCGACGCCGAAGATCTCTTCCACGCGCACATCGGCGGCATGGATTCCTACGCGCTCGCCTTCAAGATCGCGCGCAAGATTCTCGCCGACGGCAAATTCGAGAAGCACGTCGCTGAACGTTATTCGAGCTTCGATTCCGGTTTCGGCCGCGACATCGAAAAGCGCAAGGTCGGTTTCAAGGAACTGGAGAAACTCGTCCTCACCAAACTCGGCGAGCCAACTCCGCACAGCGGCAAACAGGAACGTTTGGAAAACCTGCTCAACACCTATCTTTACTGAACCGGTTTTCTAAACCAAAAAACTGAGCCAAATTCTTACCGCGCCGGTGCTGCAAAGCATCGGCGCTTTTTTGTGTCCGCCCGGAAAATCGTTCTGATTCAACAAACAAAGCTGAACCAAACGTGTTCCAAATGTTTTGCAGCGCCTGTTATAATCAGAACTATAAACTCAGAACCTGTGTCTGAAACAAATTAGCGAAGGACAAAACATGAAAATCGACGTCAAGGCATTCCGAGTCCGTGAAGGCACCAAGGTCACTTTAAAGAAATGGCCAACGGCCGTGAAACCATTTTATAAATCCAAAAACGACTACGAAAAGTTATTGGCCGACCACGTCGAGAAAATGGGTTCGCGACAAAATTTACTCTACGCCCACGATCGCTACGCGCTTCTCATCATCTTTCAGGCGATGGACGCCGCCGGAAAAGACGGCGCGATCAAGCACGTGATGTCAGGCATCAATCCGCAGGGCTGCGAGGTCTACAGCTTCAAGAAACCCAGTCCGCAAGAGCTGGATCATGATTTCCTCTGGCGCACCACCCGTTGCCTGCCCGAGCGAGGTCGCATCGGCATTTTCAACCGCTCCTATTACGAGGAGGTGCTCGTTGCCCGCGTCCATCCGAAAATCATAACCAGCCAACAGCTACCAGACGAAACAACCCATGACGACAAGCTCTGGGAACATCGTTACCGCTCCATCACCGACCTCGAAAAACACCTTCACCGCAACGGCACCAGAATCGTAAAGTTCTTCCTTCATCTTTCGAAAGACGAACAGCGCAAACGCTTCCTCGCCCGCATCGATGACCCCGACAAAAACTGGAAATTCAGCCGTGCCGATATCGAGGAACGCGAACACTGGAAGGATTACCAGCAAGCCTACGAAGCCTGCCTCTCCGCCACGAGCACCAAGGACGCCCCATGGTTTGTCGTCCCCGCCGATGACAAAGAAAACGCGCGCCTGATCATCTCGAAGGTCATTCTCGATGCATTGGACGAATTAAAAATG
>JAYTWC010000344.1:0-5280 GCA_043743635.1 Verrucomicrobiota bacterium
TAGCTTTTCCTCGCGGTTGCAGAACATCTTCACGCGAAATGGACGCGTTCCGGTTTGCACCGCGTAATACACGCGGAAACGGCGGCCGCTGACCGCTGGCGGAGGCGTGCGCTCAGCGAGATACGCCAACGTTTCGTTGAGCTTCGCGGTCGGCAGTTTTCGATCGAGCGTGCGGTTCAGTTGCACGGCTGCGTTGAGCATACGATCAACTTCATAACCATTCATCGCCGACACAAAAATCAGAGGCGAGCCCGGCGTGAAAAACAACCGTTCAAACACCGCTTTTTCGTACTTCTCGCGATAATCGCGTTCACTTTTGTAACCGGCAAGTCCTTCTCCTTTTTCCTGGTTGAAGGCCTTGCGCACGAGATCCCATTTATTAACCACGATGACGATGGGCTTGCGCTCTTTGACCGCTTCGCCCGCGATGGCCTTGTCCTGTTGCGACACACCATCGAGCGCGTCGAGCACGAGGAACACGACATCGGTGCGCTGGATCGAATCGAGCGCGCGCAAACGCGAAAAATATTCGACGGGCGATGCGAGCTTGGTGGCCGCCTTGATGCCTGCGGTATCGATCAGCTTAAACGGATGCAGCTCGTGATCTCGGCCGCGAAATTTGAAATCCACTTCAACCGAATCGCGCGTCGTGCCCGGCACGTCGCTCACGATCAGGCGCTCGCTGTTGAGGAGACGATTGCCAAGCGAAGATTTGCCAACATTGGGACGGCCGATGAAGCACACGCAAAGCGGGTCGGCAGCGGTTTTGCCTAAACCATCGTCGATAGCTAATGGCCCAAGACGCTCACGGATCGCTTCGCGCAGGTAGTCTTCGTTGCGTCCGTGTTCGGCGGAGACAAACATGGGTTCACCGAGCCCGAGTCTGTAGGCGTCAGCTGGTTCAACTTTTTCGTCACCGAAATCTGCTTTGTTGAAAACGAGCAAAACGGTTTTTCCGCTGCGACGCAGGCTGCCTGCGATGCGTTCGTCGAGCGCAGTCACGCCGGACAACCCGTCGAGAATAAAAAGAATGACGTCGGACGTCTCGATCGCGAACTGTACTTGAAGTTCCGAAGCCTTGATGATGTCGGCGCGCGTGGCGCCTTCTTTCAAGCCAATGCCACCCGTGTCGAGGAGCGTGTAGCCATCATCTTCGACAAAGGTCGAGATCACGTCGCGCGTGATGCCAGGCTGGTCATGGACAATGGAAATGCGTTTCCGCGCCAGTCGGTTAAAGAGGCGGCTTTTGCCGACATTGGGTCGGCCTACGATGGCAACGGTGCGAGACATGATGGTTGGTTTAAACACGAAGACCGCAAAGAGCGCCAAGGAAATCTGATTCCTCTGCGACCCTTTGCGGTCAAATTTGAGAGCTTACTTCTTAATACCCTGCACGTACCGTTCGATACGATTACAGGCGTCAATGAGTTGATCGTAGCCGGTGGCGAAGCACGCACGGACGTGGCCGCGTCCGTTTTCGCCAAAAGCGAGGCCGGGCACGACGGCGACTTTTTCCTTTTCAAGCAGACCGACGGCGAAATCTTTTTCGTTCAAACCGGTCACGCTCACGTCGGGGAACGCGTAAAACGAACCACGCGGTGAATGACAAGTGAGACCGATTTCGTTAAAACGCCGAACGATCAGATCGCGACGACGGTGATACTGTTCACGCATTTTCAGCACGCTGTCCCAGCCGCGTTGCAACGCTTCGATCGCCGCTTCCTGCGCGATAATCGAGGCGCACATCATCGCATATTGATGGACTTTCATCATCGCGTCGATCAGCACCGCCGGGCCGCAAGCATAACCAATGCGCCAGCCCGTCATCGCGAACGCCTTCGAAAATCCGTGCAGAAAAATCGTGCGCTCGGCCATGCCAGGCAAGCTCGCGATACTGGTGTGCGTGCCTTCGAACGTGAGTTCAGAGTAGATCTCGTCGCTGAAAACCAAGAGGTCTTTCTCGCGACAGAAATCCGCAATCGCCTGCAATTGTTCGCGCGTGCATGTGCCGCCCGTTGGGTTGCACGGCAGGTTAAGCATAAGAATCTTTGCACCCGGTTGCCACGCAGCGCGGAGTGCTTCGGCGGTCAAAGCAAAATTATCCTTCGCGTAAGTCGGGACGGCGATGGCTTGTCCGTGCACGAGCGTCACGCTCGGGCTGTACGAGACGTAACACGGCTGGTGGAACATCACCTTATCGCCAGGGTTGCAAAACGCGCGGAAGGCGATGTCGAGCGCTTCGGAAACGCCGACGGTCACGATCACCTGATCTTCGGGCCGATAGCTGACGCTGAAATGATCCTCGACGTACTTCGAGATCGCACGGCGCAGCTCAATCAAACCGAGGTTCGAGGTGTAGTAAGTTTTTCCTTTTTCGAGCGCGAAAATCGCCGCCTCGCGGATGTGCCACGGCGTAACGAAATCAGGTTCACCCACGCCGAGCGAGATCACGTCCTGGCCTTTCATCTTGGCCACGAGCTCGAAGAAATCGCGAATGCCGCTTCGGGGCAGCGTGGCCACGTGGCCCGCTATAAATTTTTTTGTATCCATGGTCTGGTTTAGTTGGTAGGGACAATGCTCCGCATTGTCCTCGGCGGTTGCGGAGCAACCGCCCTACCTTGGATGATTATGGAGCAACGTTAAGACGCGTGCTCGCCGCTTCGCCCGTGCCCAGGAGGAAGCCCTGATCTTTGTAACAACGCAGCATAAAATGCGTCGACGTCGACAGCACGCCCTCGATGGACGACAAGCGTTCCGAGACGAAGCCAGCGACTTTCTGCAACGACGGGCCCTTCACGAAAACCAGCAAATCATAACCACCCGACATCAGGTAGCAGGACTCAACTTCATCGAACCGTGCGATGCGTTCAGCCAACCGGTTAAAACCGCCACCACGCTCGGGCGTGATTTTCACTTCGATGACGGCGTTCACGGTTGATGCTGCGGCGGCCTCGTTCGAGAGATCGAGCACCGGACGCCAGCCGAGGAAGATTTTATCTTTCTTCAACTGTTCCAGGTGCTGGTTGACTTCGGCCTCCGGCAAGCCCGAGACCTGCGCCATTTGCGCAGACGTCAGACAGCCACCTTCGAGCAAGAGCTTGAGCACAGGGTTCATAGGAGCGGCGTTTATCCGGGAAACCGCCCCCGTTGACGAGAACGTTTTTCGGCCAACCCGCACAGCTCACTCCACCAATGTCCGGCACACGCCACGATTTTGCACAACCCACCGTCGCGGCTTCGTTTACTCAAGTTTTTAACCAACCAACCGATGTAGAACGTTAATGTTGCTATGAATATCCTCGTGGCTGATGACGATCCGGGCTGTGTCAGCCTGTTGCAGGAATTGTTGGAAATGATTCCCGACGTCTCCGTTATTACAGCCTACGACGGCGCGGAGGCTTGGTGGTGGCTCACCCATCCCGACCTAAAATACTCCCTCGCGATCCTCGATATAAAAATGCCCAAGGTCGACGGTTTCGCCCTCCTTTCGCGCATTCGAGTAACGCCCAACCTCGCCTCGATTCCCGTAATTATGTGCACCGGAGTGATGGACCGCCGCCTGATCGGCAAGGCCGTGCAACTCAAAATCAGCCACTACCTCATGAAGCCCTTCGCCCCGGAAACCTTACTCGAAAAGGTCGAAGAACTCCTTCCCCAACGCAGCGGCCGCACCGTGACGATCAGCTAGGTGGAACGTTGCAGCTAACTTGGGTGGAACGCGACCTCCGGGCGCGTTATTATCATACCGGCATCGATCAAACCCGTCCGGAGGCCGGGTTCCACCTTCCGGAACCAGCCATTCGGGCGCAGAAAGTTTTCCGAACCGCATCAACACGGCTAAGCCAACCCTCCATCGCGACGCTTCACGCACACACGTGCACAACCTTAGCGTTGCAACGCGGAATTTTCCCGCAACTGTGCCCGCTTCCCATCATGTTCGAATCGCTCACCGAAAAACTTGGCAACGCACTCCGCAACCTTCGCGGCGTCGGTAAACTCACCGAAGAAAACATGGCGGAGACCCTCAAAGAGGTCCGCACCGCCCTGCTCGCCGCCGACGTCCATTTCAAAGTCGCCCGCGAATTCGTCGAACGCGTCCAAACCCAATGCGTCGGCCAGGATGTGCTGAAAGGCGTCAGTCCCGGTCAGCAGATCGTCAAGATCATCCACGACGAACTCGTCCGTCTCCTCGGCGAAGGCACCACCGCTCTCTCCGCCGCCCGCCCGCTAAAAGTTCTTATGGTGGGTTTGCATGGTTCGGGCAAAACCACTTCCACCGCCAAACTCGGCAAACTCCTCAAGAAACGCGGCTACCGCCCCTTCGTCGTCGCCTGCGACGTTTACCGCCCCGCCGCCATCGACCAACTCGAGATTCTCGCGAAGCAGGAAGAACTCGGCTTCTACTGCGACCGCATTTCGAAAGACGTTCCTGCCATCGGCACCGCCGGCCTCGAAGCCGCCCGTGTCGCCACGGCCGATGCGATCATCTTCGACACCGCCGGCCGTCTACAGATCGACGACGATCTCATTGAAGAAGTTAAAGAACTCAGCGCCCGCATCCAGCCCGACGAAATTTTCCTCGTGGCCGACGGCGCACTCGGCCAGGAAGCCGTCAACGTCGCCAAAGCCTTCCACGACGCCCTCGCCCTCACCGGCCTCGTCCTCACCAAGATGGACGGCGACGCCCGCGGTGGCGCCGCGCTCTCAATCAAGAGCATCGCCAACGTGCCGATCAAGTTCATTGGTACAGGCGAAAAGACCGGCGACTTCGACAACTTTTATCCCGACCGCCTCGCCTCCCGCATCCTCGGCATGGGCGACGTTGTTTCCCTTGTCGAACGCGCCCAGGAAAACATCGACCAGAAAGAAGCCGAGAAGATGGCGGAGAAACTCCGCAAGGCCGACTTCAACCTCGAAGACTTCCTCGCGCAGATGCAGCAGATCAAAAAAATGGGCTCGATGCAGAGCATCATGAGCATGATGCCCGGCATGAGCGGTATGCAGCTGCCGGAAGGTTCGGAAAAACAAATGGCCCGCACCGAAGCGATCATCAAATCGATGACGATTCAGGAACGCCGCAAGCCCGAGCTCCTGATCGGCAACCGCCGCAAACGCATAGCCGATGGTTCGGGTACGAAGATTGTCGAAGTGAACCAGTTGATGAAGCAGTTCACGCAAATGCAGCAAATGATGAAAATGTTCAAGGGCGGCGGCATGAAAAAAGCCATGCGCCAGATGGAAGCCATGAAGAAATCCGGCGGCGGATTTCCGGGGATGTAA
>JAYTWC010000345.1:0-6358 GCA_043743635.1 Verrucomicrobiota bacterium
AAGGAATGGGTCATTTTCGAAAACGAACTCAAGCGCCTCGGCGACGTCGTGGTCTGCACCGATGACGGCAGCTACGGCCGCAAAGGTTTCGTCACCGACGCCACGAAAGAAATCCTCACCGCTGGCGGCATCGACATCGTCTACGCAGTCGGCCCCGTTCCGATGATGCGCGCTATCGCCAATCTCACCAAACCCTTCGGTGTACACACCATCGTCTCGCTCAATCCCGTCATGGTTGACGGCACCGGTATGTGCGGCGGCTGTCGCGTCGATGTCGGCGGAGAAACCAAATTCGCCTGCGTCGAAGGCCCCGAATTCGACGGCCACAAAGTGGACTTCGATCTCCTTGCCGATCGCCTCTCCACCTACAAAACTCACGAGCAAGAGGCCACCACCTGCCAAAAAGACGGCACCTGCCGCGTGGGACTGCAAAAGTAACCATAAAATTTTTAACCACTCATCTACACTAATTACAGGGAATAGAGGCAATAAGACATTCCAATCCCCCGACCTGTCCGAAATCCATTTCTCCAATTCCCAATCATCAGTGCCCATTAGTGGTAAATAACATGTCCGACCTTCCTGAATCTTCCGCCGCCGCTCCCAAAAAAATGTCTCCCAAAGAGCGCATGGCTATCCAGCGCCAGCGCATGCCGGAGCAAGACGCCAACGAGCGCGCCTGCAATTTCGCCGAGGTCAACCTCGGCCTGCCCGAGCAGATGGCCGTGCTCGAAGCCCAGCGCTGCATCCAGTGCAAAGATCCAAAATGCGTCCAAGGCTGCCCGGTGCGCGTCAACATTCCGCGCTTCATCGATTTCCTCGCCAAGGGCGATCTGCCCGGCGCCGCTGACAGCCTCCTCTCCGACAACGCCCTGCCCTGCGTCACCGGACGCGTCTGCCCGCAGGAAACGCAATGCGAAGAACTGTGCATTCGCGCTGTCAAAAGCGAACCTGTCGGCATCGGCTACCTCGAACGTTTCGTCGCCGACTGGGCGATGAAGAACGGCACCACTGCCGTCGCAAAACCTGCTCCAACCGGCAAGAAAGTCGCCGTCGTTGGCGGCGGCCCCGCAGGTCTCACCGCCGCAGGCGAACTCGCCAAGGCCGGTCACGACGTCACGGTTTACGAAGCGCTCCACCAACCCGGCGGTGTGCTCGTTTACGGCATCCCAGAATTTCGTTTGCCGAAACAGATCGTAGATAAAGAAGTCCAGCGCCTCGTCGACGCCGGTGTGAAGATCGAGTGCAACGTCGTCGTCGGCCGCACCTACACGCTGCCCGAGCTACGCCAGATGTTTGACGCCGTCTTCATCGCCAACGGCGCTGGCCTGCCGGTCTTCATGAACGTCAAGGGCGAGAACTTCAAAGGCGTGTATTCTGCCAATGAATACCTCACGCGCGTCAACTTGATGGCTGCGTACGAATTTCCGAAAGCCGACACGCCTGTGCTCGTGGGCAAACGCGTCGCCGTCGTCGGCGGCGGCAACGTCGCCATGGACGCCGTGCGCACCGCCAAGCGCCTCGGCGCCGAGGTCGCCAGCATCGTTTACCGCCGAACCAAGGCCGAGATGCCAGCCCGCGCTGAAGAAGTTCACCACGCCGAAGCCGAAGGCGTCGTTTTCGAAATGCTCGTCGCACCGCTCGAAGTGGTCGGCAATGACAAGAAATGGGTTACCGGTCTCAAGTGCCAGCGCATGCAGCTCGGCGAACCCGACGCTTCCGGTCGCCGCAGCCCCGTGCCAATTCCCGGCTCCGAATTTGTCCTCGATTGCGATGTGGTCGTGGTGGCCATCGGCACCCGTGCCAACCCACTCCTTACCGCCACATGCCCTGAGTTGAAACTCAACAAACGCGGCAACATCGAGGCTGACGAAAACGGCATGACGAGCATTCCGGGCGTGTTCGCCGGCGGCGACATCGTCCGCGGCGCCGCGACGGTGATCCTCGCCATGGGCGACGGCAAACGCTCCGCCAAGGCGATCGACGAGTACTTGAAAAAATGAGCCGCAGGCGCATAACCATCTTGCATCAGTAAGTGCCTCGCATTTAATGCAGGCCCTGGGCAGGGCTTGCATTGTAGTTTTCGTGCATGGCCTGCATGCTAAAAACTACCCCCTCCTGATCATGAAAAGTCTTCGTGCATTCACATGCTTCGCGACACTTCTCTGCTTCGCCAGCAACGCACACGCTTCGGCCGAGTTCTACGCGCGTCCTTCATTATACCACACAGAAGTCTCGGTAGCCACCGGTGTCTATACGTCCGGTAAATTAGGCCTCGGCATCGCTGCAGGTTGCACTCTCGGCACCCGGCAATCTTTCGCGTTGGAACTTGAGGTTACTTCCACGACCGGAATGAATGCTCACGACGTTGATCGTAGCTACATCGGATCCATAATAACCACCGACACCACGGTCGATATGGCCCAATACCTGATCAACTTCAGATATTTCTTTCAGCCAATGCACTCTCCCGTGCGCTTCTTTATTGGCCCAACCGCTGGTTATTGGACGGAAAGGGGGAATGGCAGCGAGGTCACAAAGGATTCGTACTCGTCATTCGTTTATCCCACGAAAACGCATTCAATCTCCGAAACGGGATTCTTACTAGGACCCACGCTGGGCGCCGCGATCAAAGTGAATGATCACGCAAAGATCGAGTTGGCCTACCGGCTGCTCTTGATGCTCACCACAAACGGCGGTAATGGCCATTCAGCTCGACAGTTTTCCGTCAGCTTCAACTACCGTTTCTAATCGAGGAGCGAAAGGTATCCCTTGCCGTTGGCGCGCCAGCCAACGCGGTGGTTAATTTTTAAAACCACCAAAGCCCGGCCTATGAAGCCGCCTTCACGCCCGCCGTCTGCAGCCTAATAGCTGCGGCCTCGGTCCACTTCGTCCTTACCCCGTTCCACGCGCGGTCTACTCTCTGCCCTTTTGCGACTTCAGAAGCCGCTCCCGCTTATCGCCTACACCTTACCACTTATCACTTTCCCGCCATGTCCAACACCAACACTCCTCCTTCACCTAAACTCGCCAATCCAGCGGTTGTCGGTCTCGCCGGGTTCGGCCTGACCACGCTGCTGCTCCAGTTCCACAACGTGGGATGGATGGGCACCGGCCCGGTCATCTGGGTGGGGCTCGTTTTCGGCGGCCTTGTGCAGATGATCGCCGGTTTCCAGGAAATGAAAATGGGCAATAATTTCGGCTACTGCGCCTTCACCGCGTACGGCGCCTTTTGGATCAGCCTCTGCCTGATGCTGCTCGGTAATAATTTCGGCATACTCGCCGCTTCGCATACCGATGTCGGCTGGTTCCTCATCGCATGGACACTCTTTACCGTTATTCTCTGGATCGGTTCGATGCGCGTGCATGGCGCGATGGCCACGACCTTCACGCTGCTCCTGATCGGTTTCATCCTCCTCGACGTCGGCCACTTCGCCGATCCGATCTACAACAAGATTGCCGGTTACGAGCTGATCGCCTGCGCCCTCGCCGCCTGGTACATGATGGCCCGCATCATTCTTAACGATGTGTTTGGCCGCGAAGTCCTCCCCGCCGGCAAAGCCTGGCTCTAAGCTTCCGTTCCATCGACTTTTCAGCCCGGCGCGAACCGTTCGCCCGGGCTTTTTTGTGTCTTGGTTAACCGATCAAACGTCAATACCCAACTCACGGTGCGACGATTTCATAGGGAATCGCCGGCAACGCGCTCAACGGAATGCGCCGCACGCCCGTCTTTTTCTTACCTTTTTCCTCTTTCTTCTCGGCGGCATTCGCGCGCTCACCCGTGGTCATGAGAATCAAATTGCCCTGCTGACCGAGCTTCACTTTCGCCGCATCGGCAGCAAAAACCACTTCCATCACACCTGGACCTTCGTCCGACTTTTGAATGGAGATGCCTTCAGGCGGTTCGCTAAGTTCGACCTGAACCGCCTCAAACATCTTTCCGAGTTGCACGGCCACAGCGAACTTAGCCGTACCGCCAACCGGGATTTTGAGCGGAGTTTTGTCTTCGAGCCGCAACGCCGATTTCGGCGCTCCACCACCACTGCGACCGATCACTTGCACTTTCATTTCCTTCGATGGCACGAGATGTCGGTAAATGAACGCCTGCATCATGTCCTCGGTCGGCACGGCTTCGCGAACCACCGGCTTTCCCCCGATCGTAGCACGACCAATGAAGTTCACTGGATAGGCTTCGTCGCGCGGCGTCGCCGGCGTGGTTAAGGTAAAACGAATTTTATCCTGCCCTGCGGGAATCCGCGCTCCACTTAACCCAAAGGCACGCGAGCTATCGCGCAGGCCTAACTCAATCTCACCGGTAAAGCCGTCCTTGCGCAGGGCAAATACCGTGACCGGCACATGTGCACCGCCACGAACATTTATGCTCGAAGGCGCAATGCGCAGCTCGAAATCTGGACGTGGCGCGCCGACGTGAAGCCGGTAGGAAAACTCCGGGCCGCCCTGATGCTGCGTATCCGATAACTGGATATAATAGACGCCATCAGCCGGAAGCTTGAGCGCGATGCGCGAATCGGCGTGATGCGTCGTAAGGCCAGCGCCCTTGTCTTCGTTGTCATCGTTGAGGGCAATCTGTTTTCCCTGCGCATCGAGAAGATGAAGAATCGAATCAAGAGGAGAGTTAAGACGGCGGGCAAAAACCTCCGCAACGATCTCATCACCCGCATGACCAGCGAAGCTAAAGAAATCGCTATCACCCGGCTTCTCGATGCGACCGTTGACGACGACGGGCAGTGTGAGTTTTTGCGCGTGGACAAGGTCGTCGTTGGCCACGGCCTCGATCACCTCCGGTTCATCTCCGAGTGCAAAGGAAACCTGATTCGAAAGCAGGGCGTTGCGCTGCACCGCGAGCAACAACTCACCCGGCGCCTTGCCCGTGGCATCCATCAAGGCTTTGGCGGCCGGCAGATTCCAACCATATACTTCAACCGGAGTCTTTTCACCCACGCGGCCACCAAGCGGAAATAAATTGGTTATAAACGGCAGTTCCCCAACCGAAATACGGTAAATAAAATCCTGCCGCCCGCGATAAATGGAGTCCTTGATCTCAATCACATATTCGCCATCGGCTCGAATCTCGTAATAGAGAACCGGATCGGGATTGAACTGGAAACGATCATCGTAGACGAGTTCGTGGCCCTTCGCATCCTGCAGCGCCAGTGTCGCCTGAAACCAGCCGGGCACGGCATCGGCCAGATACGGAATCAGCGCCCGGGCCCGGGCGGCGATGACGAGCTTCTGTCCCTTCGTCGCCGAAAAGCGGATACGGTCTCGCTCACCCGGCATGATCTGACCATTAACCACCGCTGGCAGCGTAACAGTGCGCTCCGGGCTGACCGGAACCGGTTTAGGATTGTCGGGGTTTCTGCCTTCCGGAGCCATTGTATTAGGATAGGCAGCCGGTTCGGAAAACTCGGCCAGTTGTCCGACTTGAAAGAGCAACGGATTCGAAAGGCCGTTCGCGTTGCGCAGGCGGATCTCACGATCGCCAGGCCCGGCCTTCGGACTTATGGTCACTTCGAGAATGACCGCTTCGCAGATGGCCGGCGCAGTCTGCCGGTTCATGCGAAATGACATTTTTTGGCGAATTTCGGCGACGCGTGCTTCGTCTTCTGGCGTCCAAGTGGGCCGGGGCGACTCCGGGCTGACCGGGCCTCCGCCTTGGCGCGCGGCTTTGCGCTTTTCCTGTAACTTCTCAATCTCAACCTTAAGCTCTTCATCCTCCTTTTGACTGGTTGGGTGAATGTAATCAATCACACGAGCACTCAAACCTTCTCCAAAAAACTGCGCCTGTGTGATATCTTCCAAATATTGTCCGCCCACGGTCACGCTGAAAGTCGTACCCTGTTGCCCACCTGCCGGGTAAACATAACCGATGCGCGGCGGGCTCTGACGTCCGCCCGGTGCCTGTGCATGGATCAGCTGTGCGCCGACCACGAACAAGACGCCGATGAGTGAAAGGTGGATTTTCATGGAGAAAACGGACTCACATAATTTCACGAAGCATTCCGGCACTTTTCACGCCTTCGAGCGGCGGCGGATACGCGGCGGTGTCGATGCCCTCAGGGTGAGGGAGCTTGGCCTCGGGTGCGATCCCGAGTTTCGTGTACATGCTGCCGATCAAGTCGCTAGGGTAAACTGGCCGGTCATTCACTTCCTCACCTTTCGCGTCGGAGGAGCCCACGACCTGGCCGCCCTTGAAACCGCCGCCGGCGAGGAGCGCCGAAAATACTTTCCCGTGGTGCCCACGTCCGCCGTTCCACGGCGCTTCCCACTGCACTTTTGGCGTGCGGCCGAACTCACCGCCACACCACACAATCGTGCTGTCGAGCAAACCGCGATC
>JAYTWC010000346.1:0-1971 GCA_043743635.1 Verrucomicrobiota bacterium
TGGATGGGCGAGGGCGTGCTCATGATTTGAGATTAGCTTGAAGGATGGAAATGAGGGTGTCGACCACGCGGGCGACGTCGGAATCGGCCATGGTTGGGAAGAGCGGCAAGGTAAGGGTATTGCGGCCGAAGTGTTCGGCGTGTGGGAAATCGCCGGCCTTCCAGCCGAGCCGACGGTAAATCGCGAAGAGGTGAATGGCAGGGTAGTGCACGCCGGTGCCGATGCCGGCGGCGTGAAGCTGGGTCATGATTTCGGCGCGAGCGACGGCGAGTTTTTCACCGGGAAGGACAACCTGAAACATGTGCCAGTTGCTATCGACAAAGTCGGCGACGGGCAGGCCGAGGCCGACGTTTTTTGCGGTGCGGGTGGAAAATTTTTCGAAGTAGAGCCGGGCGAGATCGCGGCGGCGGGCGTTGAAGGCGTCGACTTGGGCGAGTTGACTGATGCCGACGCGTGCGGCGACGTCCGTGAGGTTAAATTTACCGCCGACGATCTCGACCTCCATGCCATCCATGCCGGTGCGAACGACGCCTTGCAGGCGGTATTGTTCGGCGAGTTTGGCTTCAGCCTCGTTGTTGAGAACGAGGCAGCCGCCTTCAATCGTGGTGACGTTTTTATTCGGGTGAAAGCTGAACGAAACGAAATCGCCAAAACTGCCGATGCGTTTGCCGGCCCAAGTGGTGCCGATAGATTGGGCGGCGTCCTCAATGACACGGAGGTTATGTTTTTTGGCGATGGCGTAGAGCTTGTCGCGGTCAACGGGCAGGCCGGCGAGATCGACGGGCATGATGGCGCGCGTGGCCGGTGTAATGGCGGATTCGATCCGCGAAAGGTCGATGTTGCGCGTGACCGGGTCGATATCGACAAAGACCGGGCGGGCGCCGACCTCGAGAATGACATTGCTGGTCGCGACCCAGGACATGGGCGTGGTGATGACCTCGTGGCCGGGACCGATGCCGGCGATGCGGAGGGCGATTTCCATCGTGCACGTACCGGAATTGAAGACGCGGACCGGGCGGCCGTCGAAGTAAGCGGAGAGTTTGGCTTCGAAGGCTTTGACGTTCGGGCCGGAGGTGATCCAGCCGGAGCGGAGAACCTCGCAGACGCCGGCGATGGTTTCATCGTCGATCGTCGGGCGCGTCATCGGAATGAACGGAGCAGCGGACTTGGGTGTGGCGGTTGGTACGGACATGGCGATCAAGGTTGGTTGCTCAGAAGGTAGTGGTCGCGGGCTTCGGCGATCAAATGATATTGGAAGGTCGGGTCAGCAAAAAGTTCCGTGGTATCGCGTTTGCGGGCGACGACCCAGAGGCGGATGGGGCTGGTCCATTGGGTGCGGAATTCGGCATCGGTGATGAAACGGCCACTCGCGCGGGCGGTGGCGTCGTTCACGAGTTCGAGTTCGTCTTGGTAATTGATCAAGCCGACGAGTTGACCAGAGTAATAGGTGAAATCGTGGAAAAAGCCGTGGTAATGGTAGACGCGGTCGGCAGGCGTGGATTTTTCTTTGAAGACGCGGGCGAGTTCTTTTGTACCTGGTTTTTGGATACTCGGTGCCGCGACGGTGAGCACGCCGAAGAAAAGAACGATGGTGACAACCATCCCGTAGAGCGCGGCTTTGACGCCGCGTCGGGTGGCGAGCCAGGGGACAACAATGCCGCCAGCAAAGAGAATGGCGGCAAGGATGAAGGCCATGGGGCGGAGCGCCTGCATCTGTTCGGGTGACATGCGCACGACGCCTTGCTTGAGCATGATAAAGCACAGGGCGGCGCCGAGCAGGCCGCAGACGAAGGAAAAAATGCGGAGGCCGCACTTCAGTTTTTCAGCGGTGGCGTCTTGCCAGCGGCGCGCGAGATAGGCGCCGATCAACACGGCCAGCGGCGGAAAAACCGGCAGGATGTAGGGGATGAGTTTGGATTGTGACTTGGAGAAGAACAGGAAAATGAAAACAGCCCAGCCGATGAAGAACCA
>JAYTWC010000347.1:0-2068 GCA_043743635.1 Verrucomicrobiota bacterium
GTCCGTTCCAGGGCAAAGTCCCGCGCGTTTTAAAGCTGCCTGTCGGTGACACTTGTTTCGCCACCGAGTGCGGCCGCGGCCGCCTGCTCGTGCGCATCACCAGCGACGGCAAAGAAGAAGCATACCGCGTTCGTCTGCGCACGCCGTGTTTCACTAATCTGTCGCTCTTCGAAGAGGCATCGCAAGGCATGATGCTCGCCGACGCGATTTCCCTGATGGCCAGCCTCGACCTCGTCATCCCCGACATTGACCGATAATTTGCCGCTTCTCCCGACACCGCGATGATCGCACGCACCCTCGAGCTTATTTCTACCGAACCCTACCGGAGCCTTTTGTATCTGGTGGGTATCTGCGCTTTCGTCGCTGCCAACGCCGCCTACCTGGTGTGGGTCGAGCGCAAGGGCGCCGGCCGTTTCCAACGCCGCCCCGGCCCGACCGAGTCCGGTCCCTGGGGTTTGCTCCAACCGCCAGCCGACGGTATCAAGCTCCTCTCGAAGCAACTCATGGCGCCTCCCGGCAGCGATAAAATCCTTTTCTGGGCCGCGCCACTCATGGTTATTGCACCACCGCTCGTGTGCCTCGCAGCGATCCCGTTCGGCGACAACCTTCTCGCACGCGACATCAACATCGGCCTGCTGATGGTGTTCTCTTTTGGCTCTATCAATGTGATGGCGCTCATGCTCGGCGGCTGGGCCTCGCGCAACAAGTACGCGATCATCTCCGCCGCCCGCGTCGTCTCGCAAAACGTCGCCTACGAAATCCCTATGCTGCTCGTCGTGATCACCATGATCATGATCACCGGCACGTTAAACCTTCAGGAAATTATCCTTCAACAAGGCGGCGGTTTCTGGAACTGGAATATTCTCCGTGGCATCTGGGATTTTAGCGGTGGCGGCTGGGGTCACATCGGCGGCAACATCCTCGCGCCGGTCACGTTCCTCATTTTCTACACCTGCATGCTGGCTGAAACCAACCGTGCACCGTTCGACATGGCGGAAGCCGAAAGCGAACTCGTCGCCGGCGCCTTCACCGAATACGGCGGCATGGGCTTCGGCGTTTTCTTCATGGCCGAATATGCCAACATCGTGGTCGGTTGCGCGCTCGCGACGCTGCTCTTCCTCGGCGGCTGGCAGAGCGGCCTTGGTTCGGGTTTCGGTACACTCCTCACTTCTTGGGGCATCATCGGCTCGCTGGTTGGCGTCGGATTCTTTTTTGCGAAAATGTATTTTCTCATCTTCAGCGTGGTTTGGATCCGCTGGACTTTCCCCCGCACGCAATTCTACGGCCTGCTCAATCTTTCCTGGAAGATCCTGATCCCGCTCTCCCTGCTCACGCTGCTCCTCACGAGCGTGACGCTCAAACTGCCCCGCCTTTTCTAAACACCCATGAAGCTCGTCACCGAAACATTCTCTGGGTTCCTGTCGCTCCTCACGGGCCTGCAGATCACGATCAAGCAGTTCTTCAGCCCGACCATAACCACGCACTACCCCCACCAGACGCTGACGATCGCGAAAAAGTTTCGCGGTCACATCGAGCTCAAGTGGAACGAGGAAACCGGCAAGCCCAACTGCACCGCCTGCAACATCTGCGCCAAGGCCTGCCCTTCCGACTGCATCGTACTCGACGGCATCAAGCCCGCTGGCGAAAAAGGCAAAACAGTCACCAGCTACAAACTCGACTACACGCTCTGCTCGCTCTGTTCGCTCTGCGTTGAGGCCTGCCCGTTTGACGCGATCCAGCATTCGAATCGCTACAACCTCGCCAGCGTCCCGAACCAGTGGGCCAACATGGACCTCGTCCAACGCTACAAAGACCAGGTCACCCGCGTCGGCAAAACGCCTTACGATCCTTACGCCCCCGCCGCCACTCCGACCCCCGAGGTAGGGCGAGGCGTCCCTGCCGAGCCGTCCGCAAAACCAGCCGCTTCCGCTGCGCCCGCTTCTCAAATCTCAAATCCAAAATCTGAGATTCCGCCCGCTGCCGCCCCGACCGCCCAGCCATGAACACCTTTCCCTTCTCCGATTGGATCGTCGC
Source organism: Verrucomicrobiota bacterium (assembly GCA_043743635.1). Lineage (GTDB taxonomy): Bacteria > Verrucomicrobiota > Verrucomicrobiia > Opitutales > Opitutaceae > JADKHC01. The sequence goes on from JAYTWC010000347.1 coordinate 2,035, forward strand.
CGCGATCTTCATCACCGTAGTCGCGATCACCGTG
>JAYTWC010000348.1:0-2161 GCA_043743635.1 Verrucomicrobiota bacterium
GCCAGCGCACTGCGCGGCATGCCGTCGAACTTCGCGCTCTCCTCGCTTTGCACAATCACCAAGCCGCCGGTATCATGCACGTCGAGGATGCCCTGGCTGCCGTCGCTGCCTGTGCCGGAAAGTACAATCGCCACCGCCTTGTCGGCCTGTTCGCGCGCGAGCGAACGGAAAAACGTATTGATCGGCAGGTTCAGCTGGTGGTCAGACGGCTTGTCCTGCACCCGCAGCGAGTTGCCCTCCATCGTCATTTCCTTACGCGGCGGCAGCAGGTAAATCGTGTTCGGCCTCATCTCCACCGGAGCCTCCACGCGATGAATCGCCATCGTCGTGAACCGCGCGAGCAACTCGTCCATCAGACTCTTAAAATCCGGCGACAAATGCTGGATCACCACAAACGCCATGCCGCTCTGCACCGGCATCGCCTTGAAAAATCGTTCCAGCGCCTCCAATCCGCCCGCCGACGCGCCGATCCCGACCACAAAAGCAGGCAACAACTTAGCTTCGTCCGTAGCAGCGGCGTCAGTCTGCAATGGCAGCGATGGATCGTTGGAGCTCACGTGCTGGAGAACATGGCGGATTTTACGAAAAAACGAAAACTGTGGAGGCGAAGTGGAATGTCCACCAAGCCGCCCACGTGATACTCAAGTAGCAGCCGCCAGCAACCAACGGTCACCGCTTATAAGGTCCAACAATATTTACCAAAACCGGTTGCAATCCACCCCACCTGCGATCCGCATTCGCACGACGGCCGTGCCGCAGTCTGATACCGAAGCTGCCGCAGCGAAATCGGACTCCACTTCTGCGGTCTGCTCGCCACTCCGATATGCTACGCCTTAATTTGAAATGCACTGTAAACGAACTAAATACTAACACCAAAAAAAGGCGGCTGACCGGAGTCAGCCGCCTGAGGGAAAGATCGTTTGAATGGGTGTAACTTTACGGGGCGCCTACGCGGCTCTTCACCCAAGTGCCAGCGCCGATGATGACGGTCGAGAGGAGCAGCGCAAAGATACCGGATGCGATCAGCGTGTGCACCTTCTTGCTGGAGCCCTTCCATTCGTGGAAGATCCAGCCCCACATCGTGGCGAAGATAATGATGCTGGCCATGTGCAACGTCCACGAGGCAAAGCCAAACTTGCCCATTTGAGTTTCACCCATCGTGTAGAAGAAGAATTGGAAATACCACGTGGTTCCGGCGAGGGCCGAGAAGAGGAAGTTGCCCAGACGCGGAACCTTCAGATCGGTCGCAGTCGGAGCAGCACCCGCCGCACTGCCGCCACCTTCGCCGCCCGAAGCGGTCAAACCGGCATGCTCAGCACGCACGTGCGTGGCGAGGTATTGGTAACCGGTCTTGTTCTTGAAATTGAGCATGACGCACCAGACGAAGTTCGTCGTGAAACCGCCAATAAGGAGGACGCACAGTTTCGGCAGACCGCTCCAAATAGGATCGGTACCGGCTTTGATCGTAGCCTCGCCAATCGGGTTACCCGCCGTGAGAGCAAAGGCAAAACACGCACTCATAACACCGCAGAAAGTCGCAACAATGATACCCTTGCCAAAGCTGAATTCGGAAATCGATTTAGCCTTCTGTTCAGGAGGCATTTCTTTCTCCTTGGTCAAACCGGCGAGCGAAGAGATCGCGATGCCGAGCAAACAGACACCGACACCCGCGAGCGTAATCTGACCGGCCGTGGTGGAAGCGATCTGCGCTAGCGTTTCTGGAACCGGAACGGAAGGGACAAAGGCCTTGAAGATTGGAGGGAGCAGCGTGCCGATCGCAGCGCAGTAGCCGAGAGCGACACCGGTGCCCAGCGACAAACCGAGGTAGCGCATCGTCAGACCGTAGGTCAGGCCGCCGAAGCCCCAGAGGAAGCCGAAGAAGAACGTCCACCAAAGCGTGGTCGGGGACTGTGAAGTGATCACGTGAATGAGATCCTTGGTCAGGATGCTCGCAAAAAACCATGGACAAATCAGCCAGGAGAAGAAGCCACCAACCAGCCAATAGGTTTCCCAAGACCATTTTTTAACGCCTTTGTAGGGAACGTAGAAACTGCCGGAGGCTAGGCCGCCGAGCCAGTGAAAGATAACGCCAAGAATCGGATTAGGGGTCATGAGGATGATGCGAAAGCAGACAGGGTTGAGTCAGTTGAGGATGCGGGGG
>JAYTWC010000349.1:0-1840 GCA_043743635.1 Verrucomicrobiota bacterium
TTCCAGCGCGCTGAAACGCACGGACCACAAAGTCAGTTGCGTCCCGTGCGTGAACTTTACCGTGGCAAAGTGAGCTTCCGCTTCGGCGACTGACCTGCGCCGCCTCAGGCCGGAGCAGCCACGCTCCGGAGTTGCTTCAAGCAAGCAACAAAATCCGCCGGCAACGGACTGCGGACGGTCGTTGGTGTGTTCGTGACCGGATGACTGAACACCAGCGATGCGGCGTGCAACATCGTGCGGGAAATGTGCAGGTTGATGCCCGGCACCGGCCTGAAATCGGCAGGGCCGGCGTAAAATGTATCGCCCAAAATCGGCATCCCACCGCCCGTCAGATGCACCCGGATTTGGTGCGTGCGACCGGTATGGGGTTGGGCCTCCACCAACAACGAACCTGGAAGACGTTCCAACAGCTTGAACGTCGTATGCGCCGGATCACCACCACTTCGGACCGCGCCGAACTTGCTATCCTTCCCTGCCCGAGCCACCACACCGAGGTAATTTTTAACCTCCCAGGATTCAGGACATGAACCTCCAGCCAGACACAAAGCCTGGTAGGTTTTCTGAAGCGCCCGCGACGAGAACAGTGCCGTCACCCCGGCGTTGGCTTTTTGATCCTTGGTGAAAAGAACAACGCCCGACGTGTCGCGATCGAGACGATGGTGCAGCCCAACGTAAGGCGTGCCGCCATCGCGCTTTTGCAGAAATTCCTTGAGCAAACCGAAGACGTTGGCCCGCGACTCGTCGAGCGTGGGCTGAGTCGGCAGACCGACCGGCTTATCCACCGCAACCAACCATTCGTCTTCAAAAAGAATATGCGCTGCAACAAACCCAAAGCGTGGCGTCACCGATCGAACCAGCTCTTTCCTATCGTCATCTTTTTTACTAAACCGAGCCACATCGGTAATCACTTCGACCCGCGTCCCCGCCGACAACGTCCGCGCAACCGAACGTTCGGGCCGACCATTGAGGTTGACGGCGCCAGCCTCAATCAGCTTGCGCAACTGCCCACTGGAAATTTCGCGACCCAGCGTTTTGGGCAACGAAGCGGCGAGAAAATGATCCAGCCGGACGCCGCTTTGCGCGGCATTGATCCGCAAAGAATATTTTTGCACGCCCATAGTCCGTCAGTGTGATTCAACTCAACGGCCGATGACAAGGATCGCCAGCGCGCCGACCAAAGCCAAAAAAACGGCCGACGCGCACAACGCATCGGCCGAAACAAAAAAACCTGTCCCCAAAAGTCTGTTTAAGCGCCGGCGGAAATGGCGCTCGTCGGGCAGCCACTTTCACAGGCAGCACAATCGACGCATTTTTCTGCATCGATAATATAGTGCGCACCACCCTCGGCTGCGGAAATCGCGCCCGCCGGGCATTGATCGGCGCAAGCGGCGCATGCGGTGCATTTTTCAGCGTCAATAATATAGGCCATGGTCGTATGAGTTGGGTTAAATTTTGAGTGATCTACTGGGCCATGAAAATGCCCCGTAGCGTTACCGTTCGGATTAATTAAATCGGTGTCTCGCGTGCGAACTTAAATCAGCATTCAACGATCACGCCTCGCGCTCTTCTTATGAACGCATCGCTCTCGCTCACGATCGCAATCGAAAACCCCAGAAGTTAGGACCACGTTGGAGCCCGATCAATCGTTTTGCAAACATCATATCTATAATTAATTATGTAAATATACTCAAGGTCGACGCCTTCAAAAACAACAGCTCCGCTATCTGTAAAAACCGTCAAGAAGCTCCTCTTATCGCACAAATTTCTGCTCCAAATACTTTCTTTAAACACCCCGTGTAACCACCCGAGGCCGCATCCCACAAACAGGATGCTTTGCCTC
>JAYTWC010000350.1:0-2035 GCA_043743635.1 Verrucomicrobiota bacterium
CGTGCAGCCGGGCGATGCGCAGCAGACAAATCGCTTTCTTCGCACCGGTTTTTTCGTACTGCCAAATGATGAGCGCGGGCGTGCCTCGCACTTCGGCAAGTTCGGCGCGAACGAGGCCACGGAATTCGGCAAACTTCGGCTTGAGGCCCGCTTCGATTTCGAGTGCGCCGTGCCAGGTGTTACTGCTGTCCACTTCGAGTTCGCCCTTCGTGCCGAACAAGGCGCCACAGGCAGCGGCGTCGCCGGCGTTGAAGGCGGCGGCGAAGCGCCAGAGCGCGATCGCACGGTCGTCGGCCGGATGGAAAAGCATCGGCTTCGGAACGAGATTGCCGGAGGCAGTGCGACCTGCTGGTCCTAGCTTGTCGTTCGGGTCGAGCACGAGCGCAGAAGCGCCAGAGACGCGCGTGATGCGCGCTTCGTCGGTGCAAGTCGGCGACCGCAGATCCCAGGCGTCGATGTTTTCACCGAGGGTTTTTCCCGTGACGGTCACGCAGTCGTTTTTGAGCGATCCCATGCGTTTGAGTTCGCCTAGGATCGTGTGAATGCCGCCCGCGCGGTGAACGTCTTGAATATGATAATCCGACGACGGCGAAACTTTGCAGAGGCAAGGCACGCGGCGCGAGATGCCGTCGATGCGGGCGATGTCGTACTCGATGCCCGCCTCGCGCGCGATGGCGAGCGTGTGGAGCACGGTGTTGGTTGAGCCACCCATAGCGACGTCGAGTGCGATCGCGTTGTCGAAAGCATCGAGCGTGGCGATATCGCGTGGTTTAAGATCGCGTTTCACCAGTTCGACGATCTGCGTGGCGGCGCGGCGATAGAGCTGTTCACGCTCTTTCGAGACGGCGAGAATCGTGCCGTTGCCGGGCAGCGCGAGACCGAGCGCCTCGCAGAGGCAGTTCATCGAATTGGCGGTGAACATGCCGGAGCACGAGCCGCAGGTCGGGCAGGCGCTTTGCTCCATTTTCAGGAGTTGCTCAGGCGTGAGATTGCCAGTTTGCAGCGCACCGACACCTTTAAAAACAGAGATGAGATCGGACTTCTCAGTGGCCGGGCGGAGATGCTCCGGGAGTTCGCTCGTCGTATCCGTTTTTGCGATACCGGCGGCCATCGGACCACCGGAAACGAAGACCGTCGGGATGTTCACGCGTAGCGCACCCATGAGCATACCCGGGACAATTTTGTCGCAGTTCGGAATGCAGACCATGCCGTCGAAGCAATGCGCACGGAGCACGGTCTCGACGCAGTCGGCGATCAGCTCGCGCGACGGCAGGGAAAATTTCATGCCCGAGTGGCCCATCGCAATGCCGTCATCGACGCCGATGGTGTTGAAAACAAAAGGAACACCACCCGCCTCGCGCACGAGACGTTTTACCAACGCGCCGACCTCGTTGAGGTGAGCGTGACCGGGAATGCAGTCGATGTAGCTGTTGCAGATCGCGATGAACGGCTTGTCAAAGTCCGCCTCGGATTCAATCACGCCCGTGGCGCGGAGGAGACTGCGATGCGGAGCACGTTCAAAGCCCTTCTTAATGATGTCGGAGCGCATGATGGTAAAAATGGAAACGGAAGAACGTAGCGAGTCCCGCAGTTTTTGCCACAACGGAAAAAGAAAGGCTCAGCAGGCCCATAAAGAAGCCTTAAAACTCAGCACGCTCCACCAAAGTCTTGTCGCGCTTCACCTCACCTCGCCGTAACCACCAGCCACACCGCTCCGGCGATCACGAGCAGGCCGCAGCTGCGGCGAAGCCAGATCACTCCGCGGGAATTGCCGTTCCAATCGAGCACTATCTGCACCTTCTCAGCCGATACGCCAGCCACCACAATCAACACACAGTGACCAACACCATACGCTAGAAGTAACAGCGCCGCAAAACCAGGTTGCGTGCGTGCAACACCGAAAATCACCCCCAACACCGGCGCCAAGTACGCAAATGTACACGGCCCGAGCGCCACGCCGAAAACCAACCCGAGCAACAATGCTGCTGCCTTGCCGTGATATCGCGGCAATGGCAATCCGCGCTCCCATGGCAAC
>JAYTWC010000351.1:0-5517 GCA_043743635.1 Verrucomicrobiota bacterium
TTGCCAGAACCAAAAAGAACCTCGCGGGAAGCGGTGAAAGTAGTCTGCACGCGGTTGGCCAGAAACTCGTTGAACAAGGTATTCGCATTGATCGGCCGATTTTCGCGAATCTCAGTGGTGAGTTCGTTGGATTGCTGCGCGAGTTGACCCACGCCCTGGGCGAGTTGCACCGTTGTCGCCTGTACCTTCTGGCGTTCGGTTCGTTCCACTTCGACCTGCGTCTTGAGCGAGTCCGCGCTTTCCTTGAGAAGCAGTTTTTCCTGCTCGGCGACCTTCACCGCCACGGCAAGGTTTTCGATGCGCTGACGGGATTCAGACTGAGCCTGCTCCATCTGGGCCAGCTGTTGTTTCTGGCGGTCGGATTCGGCCTGGCGCTGCTCCAGATCCTTCTGCAATTGCGCAAGACGTTCCTTCGACATCACCGCTTCCTGCGCGGCAGCTTCAGCGCGTTGCGCGAGTTCCTGCGCGGTGCGTTGCGTCTCGGTCAGCGTCGTGACGAGCTTCGTTTTCTCGGACTCAAGGGCCGTTAGATTTTGTTCCCGTTCCTGCAAAGTCGACTGCGTCGTCTGCAACTGTTTCGACATTTGATCACGTTGAACGCGCTCATCTTCAAGCGAGAGTTTCATCACATCAACCATGTCGGTTTTCGTGGTCGCGGTATTCCCACCGCTGGCCATCGCCGGCACCGGCGCCTGCTGCGGACGAGCGGGCTCAGACCTCTCCCAATTCGTCAGCGCGAGGATATTCAGCAACAGGAAGTCGCAGATAACGAGTAGAAGGGTTTTATTCATGACGCGTTAGACACTCTTTGCGGAGGGTGCGGCCGGCGGCGGTGGTGGAGGAGGCGGAGTCGCGGAGGAAACAGAGGCGACGGGGGCAGCCGGAGTGGCAGGTGCGACCGGCTTGGCGGTAGTAATTGGCACGGCAATCTGAGGCTTCGCCGGAATGGGTGCCACCAGGGAAGGCGGCATCGCTGGCGCGGGCGACTGACTATCGAGAATCAGACTGCGTTTATACGGACGCACGTGGCGAATCTTGACGAGAGCTACACAGGTGATTCCAAAAAGATTCGACGAATACGCCGCGAGCAGATTGGCCGGCACCAACCCGAGCACCTGCAACACCAGCGACAACGCCGTGCCACCGATGCCGATGTAAAGACCGCCGTCGAAGAGGTTTTCCTCGTTCTCCATCAGGCGCAGTTTCACGAGGGGTGAGACGTTCTGGCGGGAAACCTCACGGATTTTCCGCAAGCAAAACAGATACATGCTGACCTGCAGTGCGGCGAAGAAGATAATCGAAGCAATTGTTAATGTGTCCATGGTAGGTGCGGAAGGGGGCGTAGTTGGTGGTTTGACGTCAGCAGTGTTTGATAGAATCGGAATTAAAATTTTCAGGCGAAATTCGGAAATCGGTGCAGCCTTGAGCAAAAATGGCTCAGTCGCCAGAACCAGTAAACCCGCAGTAAGAACGGCGAGAATACTGCTCTGCACTCGCAACGGCGAGGCATGGCCAGGACGAGGCTCAATAAACTCCTGCTGCAGACCACGGAACAGGCAAAATGCTCCAAACAGAAACCCGAGATATTTCACGACAAGCGTCAGGCGCGGATAAAATAGCGCGACCTCCGTCACCAGGCCGAGCGTCGGCCCGGCTTTTCGATTGATCGGCACTTGGACGAGCAGCAATTGGCGGACGGCGCCCTGACCTTGCGCCAGGGCAAATTTCAGATCTTCCAACCCGCTCTTGCCGTATTGAATAAGATAGGCCGCCACACGATCTGCTGAATCGGAAAACAGCGCCGCCGTGTAGATGAGAGGTAGATTATCCGAAGCCAGACGCGCCAGGTGGGCATATTCACCCATCGTCTTAGTGCTGTCAGTGGTTCGGAGTAACTCGCACAGCTGAACCCAGTCGAGCCGCTTGCCGAGCGAAAGCAGGTCGACGTAGAACGTTTCAAGCTCGCCCATCTGCTTGGCGGTTACTGCTGTCTCGGCAAGACTACGCAGCTCACGTTGCAACGAGCCTGACAAATGTTCGCCTTGATAAAGGAGTGCCGTCAGCAAAATCACTGAATCGAGCGCCTGTCCGCCGGCGCGTTTGGCCGGTACGAACTGGGTTGTGTGATCGATATCGCGTGTCTGCAACACAGCTTGCACACCGAGCGATCGCGAATTTGCGAGATAGGTCAACAGACCCTGCCGGGCTTTCGTCGCAATGAAGAACGTCAATACCGGCGTACTCTCGGCGCGACCCGCATTGTCCTTGAGGTTAAAGAGCGGATCCAGAAACGGATCCCAACCGCCCCACGCCGCCCATTCCGGCCGGCGTGTAATGACATCTCGGATACTTCGATCCAGCGCCGGAGCCTTCGGATCTTCCAACAACCGCGCCGCCGCCAACACCAGTTGCGCCGGACCAAGCTTCTCTGAATCAAGGATCTGTCGGCCAAAGGTCGCCACCGAGGACGTTTCCTTGCCTGCTTGTTTCAAAACCGACGGCGTCAACGACTTCAGGTTCACCGGCACCATCCAGGCGCCAAGCAACATCAAGACACCCGCCGCAATCCAAGCCACTGCGATAGGCACATTCCTGCCGTTTCCGGGGTTTTTTGTCATCGAATGAACTGGAATATTTATTTGCGGGCGCACAATTGCAAACCCACGCTTAGGAATCAAATCGACCCATGTCGTTGCCAATTGTTCACTACAACCTACCTGTGCTCCGTAAGAAAGGTGCAAAAATCACAACCTTCGACGCTGGGTTGAGCACGCTCGCCGCCGAGATGATCGACACGATGCACAAAGCCCAAGGCATCGGCCTCGCCGCCCAACAGGTTGGCCATGCCATCCAGCTTTGTGTCGTCGACCTGCGCGAAGCCAAGGTCGATTTCACCTGGGAGCTGGACGGAGCACACCTGCCGCTCGACCTGTTCATGCCCATGATCATCGTCAACCCAGCGGTAACCCACCTCCCGTCTGACGAAACCATTTACGAGGAAGGCTGCCTGTCGTTCCCCGAAATCCGAGGCGACGTCGTACGCCCTGACGCGATCTCAGTTAAATATCAGGACGCTTTCGGCACGCCCCACGTGCTCACCTGCACCGGCCTGTTTTCGCGCTGCATCATGCACGAAGTCGACCACCTTAACGGAGTACTCTTTATCGATCGCATGGAGAAAAAAATCCGCGCCCCGCTCGAGCCTTTGATCAAACAACTCGCCAAAGAAACGCGCGAAACCGCGAAGCCATGAGCCAAAAGTCCGACGGCATGAATTACGCCCCACAAGGCAAACCAAACCCTGTCGTCAAACTGGGTGAGTTCGCCTTTGCCGCCGCGCATCTCGATCACGGCCACATCTTCGGCCAATGCAACGGCCTGCTCGAAGCCGGTGCCGAACTTAAATGGGTTTACGATCCTGATTCGAAAAAAGTCGAAGCCTTCACCAAGAAATTTCCGCAAGCCCGCGTCGCTCGTTCACTCGACGAAATCCTCGATCAGCCCGACATCAAACTGGTCGCCGCAGCCGCCATCCCCTGCGATCGCGGTCCGATCGGCTGTCGCGTGATGCAGGCCGGCAAGGACTACTTCACCGACAAAACGCCCTTCACCACCCTCGAACAACTCCGCCAAGCTCAACTCGTCGCCACCCAGACCGCGCGCAAGTACATGGTCTATTTCAGTGAGCGACTGCACGTCGAAGCCGCCGTGTACGCAGGCGATCTTATTCGCAACGGCGTGATCGGCCGCGTCATCCAAGTCATTAACCTCGCACCGCACCGCCTCAGCAAGGCTTCCCGCCCCTCCTGGTTTTTTGAAAAGGCGAGCTACGGCGGCATTCTCACCGACATCGGCAGCCATCAATTCGAACAATTCCTCCATTATACCGGTTCGACTGACGCTGTCGTCACACACGCAGCTGTCGGCAACTACGGCAACCCCGACAAACCCGAATTCGAAGACTTCGGCGAAGCCTCGCTCCTTGGCAACACCGGCGCGGCGAACTATGTACGTGTCGATTGGTTCACCCCCGATGGACTCAGCAGCTGGGGCGATGGCCGCTGCTTCATTCTCGGCACCCAGGGCACGATCGAGATCCGCAAATACCTCGACATCGCCCGCGACCGAACCGGCGACCACCTCTATCTCGTCGATCAAAAAGGCGAACAACATATCGCCGTGGAAGGCAAAGTGGGCTTCCCGTTCTTCGGCCAATTGATTCTCGACTGCCTCAACCGCACCGAAAATGCGATGACCCAGGCCCACGCTTTCAAGGCCGCCGAGATCACTTTGCGCGCCCAAAATGCCGCGCGTATCATCGACACCAGCCCGGCAAAAGCGTCGTATTTCAAGTCCGGCCCGCAGCCCACGATGATCGCCTGAACAGCGCTCGCGCGCTTTTCCCGATCAACCTGAGTTTAATTAAGCGCAACTTTCCCCGAAATCGCCTGTTCAATAAAACATGATTCGACGCACGCTCGCCACCTGCCTCGCCCTTTTGACGGCTGCCACCGCGCTCGCCACGCCGCTCGATGACGCCATCGCGCTCTACAAGGAAAAGAAAATCCCAGAAGCCCGCGCCGCGCTGGAGGCCATAACCACCGCCGACCCGCAAAATGCGGAAGCCTGCTATTATCTCGGTCTGACGCTGCTGCACACGCGCGATCCCAACCTCTTGGAAACCGCTGTCGCCTGGTTCAAGAAAGCCGTCGACCTCCAGCCGGAAAACACGTCGTACCTTTTCGAATACGGCGGCAACTCCCTCAATCTCTCCGGCAAAACCCGCTCGCTCGGCGCGGCCAACCGGGGACGCGACGCCCTTGAAAAACTTATCGCACTCGATCCCACCCACCTCGATGCCCACGAAGCGCTCTATCAGTTTTTCGAACAGGCGCCCTGGCCGATCGGCAGCAGTTCAAAAGCCCGGGCCCATTTGGAGGAAATCCGCAAACGCGACCCCGACCGCGCCCTGACCATCCTGATCTCAACCAAAACCAATTCAAAGCACTACGACGAAGCCTTCGCCCTCTGCGATGAAGCCCTGACCGGCACCCCCGAGAACTACAACGTCTTTCTTCTCTACGGCCGGGCGGCCATCCTCAGCGGCCAGAACCTTGAGCTCGCACTCGTTCGATTGAAAAAGTGTCTTATCCTCACGCCACCGCCAAAAGCTCCGAACCTCGCCTTTGTCCAGTGGCGCATCGGCAACGTGCTGGAAAAAATGAACGACAAGCCCGCCGCTCGCGCCGCCTACGAGGCCGCCTTGCAGATCGACGCCAACTTTTCCAAGGCTAGCGAAGCCCTGGAAAAGTTAAAGTGAGCCGGCTTCCCTCAGCAACATTCAACTCCGGCGGCGATCCGTTGTCGGCATATGCATTCCGCCTCCCGACCGGTTCGGACATTTGCTTTCCAAATCCAGTTCCACGCCCGCCGCCTTCAGCTGGGCCTCAAGCGGAACCACAAACGCCTCGTTCAAGGCCTCGATTTTGAACGTAACATCCAGCTTGTTCGTCCCGC
>JAYTWC010000352.1:0-3247 GCA_043743635.1 Verrucomicrobiota bacterium
ATTGACCGGGCGATGCTCGAAACCATGTATTTGGCCCAAAATCTCGCAGAGGGCGAATACGTAATGCTGGAGATTGCCGACACGGGGTGTGGCATGTCGACTGAAACGCTGGCGCGGGTTTTCGATCCATTCTTTACCACCAAATTTACCGGACGCGGACTCGGCCTGGCCGCCGTGCTTGGCATCGTGCGCGGGCATAATGGTGCTATTCGAGTGGAAAGCGCGCCGGGCGAAGGCACGAAGTTCACTTTGATCTTCCCGGTGGCAACTCATTCGTTGGCGCCCTTGGACGAGTCGTCTTCGTTGGTTTCGATTTCCAGCCGGAACGCAGAGCGAACGGTCTTGGTGGTTGATGATGAACCAAGCGTAAGGGCTATTGCCCGGGCCATGCTTGCGCGCTGGGGATTTCGCGTGCTGGATGCCAATGACGGCGTGGATGGCGTGAACCTTTTTCGTGACAATGCCCGCGAGATCGATCTCGTTTTGCTGGATCTGACGATGCCGCGGCTTGGAGGTGAAAGTGCTTTTCGCGAGATGCAGGCGATCCGTCCGGACGTTCGGGTTTTTATGATGAGCGGCTTTGATCAGAACAATGAGAACCAGCGATTGGTTGGGTGTGGGCTTGCCGGTTTCATCCAAAAACCGTTTACGGCTCAGGAACTCATGACCAAGATTGGAACCGTCTTGGTCGATGTGGGTTTGTAACGCTTGTCTGGTTGGGGGCGGCCCAAAGGCTTCCGTTCAGACGCTGGCTTCGACGCTTGAATGGTGCAGGTTTTGCCAGCGTGCGAGAATGCGGCGGTAAACGGCGTCGGGGGCAAGTCCGTTAGCGGCGCGCAGTGTGGCGACATCGGAGCCGTGCTCGATAAACTTGTCCGGCCAGCCGATGCGCTCCACGGCCGTGGTGCATTCGCCTTCCTGCAACGCTTCCAGCACGGCGCTACCGAAACCACCCGCCAGAACGTTGTCTTCCATCGTAACGAGCAGAGGCACCGTGGCGGCGTGGCTGAGCAGGAGATCGCGGTCGAGCGGTTTGGCCCAGCGGGCGTTGACGACGCCGACGGAGAGTTGCTCTTCGCGTTCGAGTTTCTGCGCGAAATCGAGCGCCTGTGGAATCATCGGGCCAAGTGCCCAGATGATGATGTTGGAACCTTGTTTCAACACCTCGGCCTGGCCGACGGTGAGCGTTGCCGGTTGTGACTTGATCGGCACGCCGACACCGGAACCGCGCGGGTAACGAATAAAAGTCGGCGATGCCAGGTGAAGACTTGTGTGGAGCATATCGACCAGTTCGTCTTCGTCTTTGGGCTGCATGACGACGGCGTTGGGTACGCAGCGCAGGTAGGAAAGATCAAACAGGCCGTGGTGCGTCGGGCCGTCGTTGGGCGAGAGTCCGGCGCGATCGAGGCAAAAAGTGACGGGCAGGTTTTGCAGGCAGACGTCGTGGATGATCTGGTCGAAGCCGCGTTGGAGAAACGTCGAGTAAATTGCGACGACGGGGCGGATGCCTTTGGTGGCGAGACCGGCGGCGAAAAGCACGGCGTGTTCTTCGGCGATGCCGACGTCAAAAAATTGCTGTGGGCAGACGGCGGCGAGATGGTGCAGTCCGGTGCCGCTGGGCATGGCGCCGGTGATGCCGACGATGAGGGGATTGGCCTTGGCGAAACGCGCGAGCGTCTGACCGAAGACATCTTGATAAACGGGCGGTGTGCCGGGGGCGGATAGTTTGCTTTCTCCGGAAACAGGGTCGTAAGGACTGGCGCCGTGAAATTTTTCAGGATGCTCGATCGCAGCAGGCAGACCACGGCCTTTTTTCGTAACGACGTGGAGCACGACGGGGACGTCGGAGTGTTTGGCGAATTCAAGATTCTTGACGAGTTCTTCGAGGTTGTGGCCGTCGACCGGGCCGAGATAGCGGAGGCCGAATTTCTCGAACAGACTGGAAGAGACAAAAAAATCCTTGGTCTCGCGTTTCCATTTCACCCACACGCGGTGCATGTCGTGGCCGTGCGGGAGGCCGGTGAAGAATTTTTCCAGATCGTGATGGATGCGGTTGTAGGTCGAGCTGGTGCTGAGGCGGTTGAGATATTTGGCGATGGCACCGACATTCTTGGCGATGGACCACTGGTTGTCGTTGAGGACGAGGATAAGGCGTTTGGTTGAGCCAACGACGTTGTTGAGGGCTTCGAGCGTGATGCCGCAGGTGAAGGCGGCGTCGCCGCAGACCGCGACGACGTGTTCCTGGGTGCCGCGAAGGTCGCGGGCGGTGGCCATGCCGAGGGCCGCGCTGAGGGCCGTGCCAGCGTGACCGGCACCAAAACTGTCGTGCGCGCTTTCGGAGCGATAAAAGAAGCCGCTGGCGCCGCCGGTTTGTCGAAGGGATTTGAAGAAGTCGCCCCCGCGGCCTGTGAGGAGTTTATGCACGTAACCCTGGTGGCTGACGTCGAAGACGAACTGATCCTCAGGGGTAGAAAAAACGCGGTGCAGCGCGATGCTGAGTTCAACGACGCCGAGGTTGGGGCCTACGTGGCCGCCGTTTTTTGCGGTGACGGTGATGATCGCATCGCGGATTTCCTGGGCGAGGCGTGGGAGTTGGTCGGCAGAAAGGTTCTTTACGTCGGTTGGGCTTTGGATCGTTTCAAGCAGACGTGGCAAGGGCGATGCTGGAACAGCGGAAGCGAGAGGCTTGGAATTCATCGAACGGGGAGCGGCGGGAGGAGAGATGGGAGCGCTAACTCAGCGTTCGCGATCGGCGGAAAAGGGAGTGAAAGCTACGCCGTCTTTTTGTTTCTTGAGGAGTTCGATTTTCAATTCGGCGTCTTTGAGGCGGGATTCGCAGATTTTGAGGAGTTTGTTACCCTCTTCATATTTCGCGAGAAGATCGGCCAGCGGCACATCGCCGGATTCCATCGTGTCGACGATGGATTCGAGTTGGCTGAGGGCGTCTTCGAACGAGAGCGGTTGATCGGGTTTGGCTTCCACGCGGCCAATCTGCGCGGGTGAGGCAGGTTTTCAACAAAACTTTGAAGAAGGCAGTCGCTGGGCAGCGGTCCTGGAGTTGCAAACTCAAGACGGGAAAAAAGATTTGCGTTGGCGCGCGGCGAAAACTCGCTGGATTTGAGGGCATGGTTTTCACGATTGTCGTTGTCCTGATTGTTGCACGGCTTGTCGCAGAGCTCGCGCTGAGTTGGCTGAATTCGGCCGAGGCACAAAAACATGCTGGCACGCCGCCGGCGGCGGTGGCGGC
>JAYTWC010000353.1:0-2005 GCA_043743635.1 Verrucomicrobiota bacterium
GACTGAAGCCATGAAAACCGTCCGTTCACTCGCTCGCGTTCTCGGACCCAAGGGCCTCATGCCCAATCCGAAGTCCGGCACCGTGACCGACGACATCCCTGCGGGCATTAAGGCCGTCAAGGCCGGCCGCGTTGAGTTCAAAATGGACAAGACCGCCAATATCGGTGTCGGCGTGGGTAAGCGCTCTTTCACTGCTGACCAGATTATTGAGAACGCGAATGCCGTCATCGACGCTATTGCGAAAGCCAAACCAGCCTCCTTCAAGGGTGGTATCTACATCAAAACCATCGCCATCTCGTCCAGCCAAAGCCCGGCTGTGCACGTTGCCGCAGGCGAGTACAACAAAGTCTAACTCACCTCCCGACCATGAGAGCCGAAAAACTATATTTGATCAGTGAGGTCGAGACCCACCTCAAGAAATCTGATTACGTCATCCTCGCTAACTTCTCCAAGGTCACCGTCTCCGACGTTGCTGACCTCCGTGGCAAGCTTGCCGCTGAGAAAGCCGAGTTTCACGTCGTCAAGAACAGCTCCCTTCGCGTCGCGGCCAAGGCCCTTGGCCTGCCCGATATCGAAGCATCTCTTGCTGGCCCGACAGCCGTTGTCGTGGGTGGTAAAAACCCCGCTGGCGTCGCCAAGATCCTGAAGAAATTCTTCGCGGACAAGCAGAAGCTCGAAATCAAAGTGGGCGTCATCGAAAAGAAGACGATCTCCGCCTCTGATCTCTCGAAGCTGGCTGATCTGCCATCCCTCGACGTTCTCCGCGCCCAATTGCTCGGCCTGTTCTCTCAGAACGCTGCCGCCTTTGTTCGCGTCCTCGACGCCCGAGTCAAGAAAGAGACTCCTGCCGTCGCCGAAGCTCCTGCAACTCCCGCCGCCTAACCCAAACCCTTTTTGGAAGTGCGCCGATTCGTCGTCGCACTTCCAGAGTTCAACCATCCACCGAGGCCGACTAGAAGATACGTCTTTTAAACGCGTTTCATCCCGAAACCGCTAGCCACCTCAAGGAAATTAATATGAGTACCATCACAAAAGACCAAGTTATCGAATGGCTGTCCGGTCAATCGATCATCGACCTAGCCGCTCTCGTCAAAGACCTCGAGACCAAGTGGGGCGTATCCGCTGCCGCTGCTGTCGCCGCCGCACCTGCTGGCGCTGCTGCCGCTGCCGCTCCCGTGGAAGCACAGACCGAGTTCACCGTCGTCCTCAAGGAAGCCGGCGCGAACAAGATTGGCGTTATTAAAGAAGTCCGCGCCATCACCGGCCTGGGCCTCAAGGAAGCCAAAGACCTCGTCGAAGGCGCTCCGAAGAACGTCAAGGAAAACGCACCGAAAGCCGAAGCCGAAGAAATCAAGAAGAAGCTCGAGGCTGCCGGCGCCAAGGTCGAACTCAAGTAAACACTTGGCGATCAACATCGCACAACGTTTTAACTTTTCAGGACAGGCCGTGTCTTTACGCGGCCTGTCCTTTGCCTTTTTTCATTTTTGTTCTTTGTTTGGTCATTCAGCCCCCGCTGATCACGCCCAACGACAGCATCTAGGCTGATATTTTTGCGCTCTCCGCGCATTCGCTTTTCATTCAATTAACCGGGAACACCCATGTCCGACCGCGTCAACTTCGGTAAGCTCAGAGAAGTCATTCAACCGCCGAATCTAATTGAGATTCAGATTACGTCCTACCTGGACTATTTGCAGAAAGGCGTGCCCGAAAAACAGCGCAAGCCGCAAGGGCTTGAAGCCGTTTTCAAGGAAGTCTTCCCGATCGAATCGTATGACGGACGTCTCGTGCTCGAGTACGTTTCCTACACCTTGGGCGAGCCCAAGAATAGTGAGATCGAATGTATCCGCGAAGGCATTACCTACTCCGTTCCGCTCTATGTGAAGCTCCGCTTGCGCGAAGAAGATTTCATTAAGGACGAGGAAATCTACATGGGCGAAATTCCCATGGTTACGGAGCGTGGTTCGTTCATTATTAATGGCGCCGAGCGCGTCGTCGTCTCCCAGCT
>JAYTWC010000354.1:0-3787 GCA_043743635.1 Verrucomicrobiota bacterium
GTGCATGCAAATTTTATCGTCAACCGCGGTCAGGCGACCAGTGCGGACATCATCGAACTCGTGCGTCGTGTTCGTGCCCGGGTTGAGGAAACCAAAGGAATCCGGCTTGAACCGGAGGTACTGCTTTATGGAAAAAAATGGAGAGATGTGCTGTGAATGATCCGATTATTGCTGTTTTAGCTGGTGGCGTTTCCGCCGAGCGAGAGGTTTCGCTTGGTTCGGGTGCGGCCAGTGCGCTGGCCTTGGCGCGGGTTTTCCCGACGAGGCTTTTTGATGTCACGACGGAAGCGATTCCATCGGGGCTTGATCCGGAGCGACACGTGGTGTTTTCGACCTTGCACGGTACGTTCGGTGAGGACGGCGGCATGCAACGGTTGCTTGACGCTGCGGGTGTTCATTACGCAGGGTGCGATGCGGCCGCAAGTGCGCTGACGATGGACAAAGTCCGCACCAAGCGTGCTGCGGCTACGCGGGGCGTTGTTGGCGCTGATGATATCGTTTTTTCAGCGGAAAAAAAGCCAACGCCGGGCGAGGTTATCGCGAAGCTTGGTGAACAACTGGTGCTCAAGCCCACGGATCAGGGTAGCAGCGTGGGCCTTCATATTATTGCGGGCCAGGCGGAGTTGGCGCGGGCGCTGGCGGCAGCGACGACAGGGAACTGGATTATTGAGCAACGAATTTTTGGGCGTGAGCTATCGGTCGGGGTTTTGAATGGGCGCGCCATGGGTGTGGTGGAGATCCGGCCGAAGTCGGGTGTTTACGACTACACAAGCAAGTACACGAGTGGGATGACGGAGTATTTTGCTCCGGCAAAATTGGGTGAAGAAGAGACCGCGCGCGTGCGTGGCGCAGCCGAAGCGGCGTTCGCTGCGTGTGGTTGTCGTGACTACTCGCGGGTTGATTTTATTTTTTCTGAGAAAACCGGACTGTTTTTACTCGAAATCAACACGCTGCCCGGCATGAAAGAGACAAGCTTGCTGCCAAAAAGCGCGCAGTGCGTCGGACTTGATTTCACAGCGTTGGTCCGAGAACTGGTTTCGCCAGCGTTGCAGCGTTTTCAAGCAGCCAAGATTTCGCCGTCCGCATGAGCACCCACGTCAACACCATTCCTCCTACACGAACCTGGCGCGACATCCAACAGTCGATCGCGCCGAAGGCTATGTCGTCGGAAGGCCGCAAGCGTTTGCAGGTGGCAACCGCAAAAACGGTTGTGGTTTTGTTTGTGCTGGGTCTTGTCGGTTGGGGATTGTTCGAGGGGATGCAGCTGTGGGATCAAAATCCGATGGCGATTAAGTCGCCGGTGAAGAGTGCCCCGGTGAAATTTGTTGAAGTCCGTTCCGATGGCGTGCTCGACCAGGCCTGGGTCACGCGCACGCTCGCGCTGCCGAAAACAGCGGGCTTGATGGAACTAGATTTGTCTGCGCTGCAAACCCGGCTCCTGGAATCGGGCCAGGTGCGCACGGCGGTGTTGACGCGAAAATTCCCGGAAACGTTGGTGGTGATGCTTGAGGAACGTTCACCGGTTTTGCGGTTACGGGCGCAAGTGGGCGCAGCGGCCGCAAAGGATTGGTTAGTGGCGCGCGATGGCGTGATTTATGAAGGTGTTGGCTACGAGGTGACGTTGCTTGGCACGCTGCCCTATCTTGCCGATGTGTCGTTGAAGCGGGTGCAGGGCCGTTTTCCGCCGATCGAGGGCATGGATAAAGTGGCCGACTTGCTCAGTACGGCGCACGCAAACGTCCCGGAGCTTTACAGCGGCTGGCAGGTTGTATCTTTGGCGCGGTTCGTGTTGGATGGTGAAATCATCGTCCGCTCGAAAGACATTAAGGAAATCACCTTTGGCACGCGGGAGAGCGATTTCTTCAAGCAGGTGGCACAACTCGATTTGATCGTCGAAACGGGGCACGTTCAGGCGGATCATCCCGCGCTCTCGATTAATCTCGCGGTGGGCGGTTCGCAGGTGCCGGTGGTGTTTGAAAAGCCTGCGGTTTCTGCGCCGGGCGTGAAAACCAATTTTATAACCAGACCGGTCGCTCCAACTCCTGCCGTTCGGTCGGAGCCCCGGCGCCCGTCAGCCATCTTTACCACCCTCTATTTCCCTTCTCGTGAGCTCTAAAACCAAATACATCGGCGCCGTAGAAATCGGCACCTCCAAGGTTACCGTCATGATCGGTGAGCTGTCGCAAGGACGCAGTCTCAGCATCATCGGATTCGGCGAATGCCAGTCGCATGGCGTGCTCAAGGGTGCGGTCACGGATTTCCGCTCTGCGAGCGACGCCACACAGAGCGCGTTGCTCGCTGCGGAAAGCAACGCCGGTGTGCGCATTGACGAAGTTTATCTGGCGCAGGCAGGCGGTCATCTCGACGGTTTTTATAACGAGGCAGCGGTTAATGTTTCTGCTGCAGATAACATGGTGAGTGCCGTCGATATCGACACGGTCATGCGCCTCGCGAAAGCCAAGGCGCTTCCTGAGGGACGCATGGTGGTGCATAACATTCGTCGTCCCTTCCGTCTCGATGGACGGCTGGTGCCTGATCCTGAGCATCTGGTTGGCCAACGTTTAGAGGTGGGGTATTGGACGGTTCACGGGCAGGAAAATAAGATTGCCGACAACATCCATGTGATCCGTGGTTTTAACGTGCCGGTGGCCGAGCTCATTTTGGCGAGTCTCGCCTCGGGTACGATGGTCACCTCGGCGGAGGACCGGCAGAACGGTGTACTCGTGATCGACATTGGCGGAGGCACGACGGACTACGCGCTTTATCATGACGGTTGTGCCTATATGACGGGTGTGTTGCCCGTCGGCGGCAGTCATCTAACCAACGACTTGAGCCTAGGCCTTCGTCTCATTGAAGGACAGGCGGAAAAGTTGAAACTGCGTTTTGGACGTGGCACGGTGACGGCGCGCGATAAGAGTGAAAAGGTCTGGTTGAATGGCGATTTCGCGATTGGTGACCGTCAGTTCCCGCGGCAAGCGATTGAGCAAATCACCGCTGCGCGCGTTTGGGAAATTTTTGAAGTGGTGAAGAAACGCCTGGGAGTTGGTTTTGTTCCTGATCAGACGGTGGCGGGCGTGGTGCTCACGGGTGGAACGTCGAAATTGCCGGGTATCGCTGAAGCGGCGGCCAAGGTTTTTGGCGTCACGGCGCGTCTCGGCGAGGCACCCAGTTACATCAACGAAAACCTACGCGATCCTGGTTATAGCACGGCATTGGGCCTGCTCTATTTTGGTCTTAATTCCAGTGCTGAGTCTGCCGGAAGTGGCAGTCGTCGTCGCACCAATTTCCTCAGTCGTTTGTTCGCCAAAGCCTGAACTCCATGCAATCGAACATGAATCCTAACGAACTACCTCTTACCGCCGAAGTCCTGGCCGACCGCAGCATTGCGATCAAATTGATTGGCGTGGGTGGAGCCGGCTCGAACGCGGTTGACCGTCTTAAAATGGAAAATCTGGATCGTCTCCAGATGGCGGTCATCAACACCGATTACCAGGCGCTTTCCTCGTCGCCGTTGCAGGACAAAGTTCTTATCGGTACGTCGGTCACGCGCGGTCTTGGTGCGGGTGGTGATCCTGATTTGGGCCGCGAAGCAGCCGAAGCGGATCGCGAAAAAGTTTCTGCCATCGTAAAGGGTTGCGATTTGGTTTTTCTGATCGCTGGCATGGGCGGCGGCACCGGCAGTGGTGCGGCGCCGATTGTAGCCGAAATCGCTTCTGAAACCGGGGCGCTCGTCATCGCTTTTGTTACGATGCCGTTTACTTTTGAAGGTGGCCGTCGTGTGAAGCAG
>JAYTWC010000355.1:0-3433 GCA_043743635.1 Verrucomicrobiota bacterium
TCGATGTCGAAGAGGATAAAAAGCATCGCGGTGAGGTAAAACTTCACCGAAAAACGCGTGCGCGGTGCACCTTCCGATTGAAGACCACATTCGTAAGGCGAATCCTTAATCGCATTCTTCTTTGAGCGCTGACCAAAAAAGTGGCTAGCGCCGATCACAAGACCAGCAATTCCTGCCGCGAGGACGGCTTGAATCAAAACCGGGAGATAAGCATCCGATGACATCAGTATTAGAAAAGGACGTATCTGGCCTGTGGAGACAAGGGCAATTTCACATTGCGCCGCTCACTCACCTACATGGATAATGCGCGAGTTAAGTTTCTTTTGTGAACCGACACCGAGTTGTTCGGCAAAATCAACCGTGCGGATTTCCTCCGAAACATCCTGGAACCCATTTTCCTTTCGAGCCTGGTTGATGCGTTCCAGCATGAGCGAATCCAGCGCCACCGGATCGGAACTCAACCAGAGCTTAGGTTCAGAAAGCGTGTAGAGCGAATTGAAAAACGGCCCGCCGATATATTGATAACGCTCCAAGCTCGCGAGGGTGAATACCCACGTTTGGCGAAGCTCGGGAATTGCACTCATCTCAGCCACCGCCGCTGGCGCGTTCGACGGACTGCGAAAAAAACGTGCCGTGTTGCTGGCGTTCCACAACGTCGCATTCACGAGAGCGCCGTTAATGCCGAGAGTCGGATGATCGGTGTAAACCGGTAAATTGATCCAAAAATCCGCCTCGAGAAATAGCGGCGTCGCCAGAAAACTTTTACGGTCCTGGTCAACGGTTGTGTTCGCTTCAACACCCTCAACACTCTTCTGGGCAAAAATCGGATCAAAGCGTTCCGGCAGCGGACTGTCGTAAAACCAAACCGGGTCATAAAATTTGCCCGACTCAAGCACGTAAACTTGATGCCCCTTGAAGGGCGTTTCACCCGTAACCAATGCAGGGAGATAACCCGTCATGCGCAATCGAAGCTGATTCAATCCTACAATGAAAATACCTTCCTTTTTGAAGCCACGGCGTTCGAGCGCGGAGATCAAGGCTTTCACCAGCGGCACTGGCGTGGCCAGCCCCGCGCCGGAATCAGAATAAATTTTGAGACCGACTTTTTTCTTCAGGCCCGGCACGAGTTTGCGGCCGCTCGCGGCTTCATATTTCGTGAGCAACAGCTCCACTTGGGCTGCATACGCACCATCATCGAAATGCGCGAGCGACGCCTCCCAAATTGGCAGAAGCGCGGCCGCAGGAGCGGGCGCGGCACCGCGCGCCAAGACCGCTGTCACAACAGCAGCCAAACAAAAAGTAACCAGCCGGACCTTTTTAACGAATTGCATGATTGAATAAAGTGAATCGCAGGAAACGTGAGAATGTTTCTTGCGAAGCGCAGTTCTTGACAGACCCCGGTGGCGGTTAAAAGTGCAAACTTCGTTCCAGCCCTCGCGTTTTTTCGTCACCTTCCATGCCTGCCATCAAGCCCACCTGTATCCGCGACCTCAAAGTTCGCGTGAGCATCGTCGACGTCGTGTCGCGGGTGGCCACGCTGCGAAAAGCCGGTTCACGCTTCAAAGGGCTGTGCCCATTCCATCAGGAAAAAACGCCCTCGTTCCACGTTAACCCCGACCGCGGCGCCTATAAATGCTTCGGTTGCGGCAAGGCCGGCGACATCATTTCCTTCGTGCGCGAAACGGAACAACTCAATTTCACCGAAGCCGTCGAAGCACTCGGGCAACGCTTCAACGTCCAGATCGAATACGAGGAAGGCTCCGGCCCGAGCCGCGAGGAACGTTCACTACGTCAGGAAATTTTCGACCTACACGAAGCCGCAACCGAACATTATCACCAAGTTTTAAAAACGCGCAACGCCACCGGTGATTTCATGCGCAATTACTGGACGGAAAAGCGGCGTTTTCCCGCCGAAATTGCCGACGAATTTAAAATCGGTGCGGCCGAACCCAACGACAACTCGCTCGCTGCCGCATTGCTCAAGAAAAAATTCTCCGAAGACGCCTTGCGCCAATGCGGACTTTTCTTCGTTCGCGAAGGTGCGCTCATGACGCTCGGCTCGCTCAAACCGCGTTTTCGTGGCCGTCTCATGATTCCCATTCGCGACCACCAAGGCCGCGTCGTCGCTTTCACTGCCCGCCAAACCGACCTCACGCCCGCCGACGATCCCGCGCGTGAAGCCAAATACGTCAACTCGCCCGAAACGCCCATTTTCACGAAGGGGAATTTACTCTTCAACCTCGACCGCGCGCGCACCCACGCCGGCGAAGGCCACCCCTTCGTCCTCGTCGAAGGACAGCTCGACGCTTTGCGCTGTTGGCAAGTCGGCCTGAAAACCGCCATCGCTCCCCAAGGCACCTCGATCACCGAAAGCCAGCTCGTGTTACTCCGACGCTATCACCCTCAGGTCGAATGCTTTTTCGACAGCGACAGCGCGGGACAAAAAGCCGCACTGCGCTTCCTTCCCATGGCGTTAAAAGCCGGCCTCGAGGTCCGCTTCCTCGCTCTCGCCGGCGCCTCCAAGGTCGATCCCGATCTTCTGTTTCTAGAGCGAGGACTCCCCGCCTACGAAGAACTTAAACGCGGTGCGATGAAAGCCATGGCTTTCGCCTGCCGAAGCATTTTGCCCACGCCCGAACAAGCCTCGGGAGAGCAAAAAGCCCGAGCCAGCCAAACTCTTTTTGAAATTGTTTCTCAAACGGAATCTGAAGTCGCCCAAGCCGAATTCCTCAGTGAAATCGCCGGACATTTCAGACTACCTCAAGCCGCACTTCGCAATGATTTCGAGTCATTTGCCAACCGCCAAGCTCGAATCGCCCAAGCACGCCCAGCGTCCGCCTCGCAAATCACCCCAGTCACCGCGCCCAACAACGCAACGCCCCTCCATACAATCGAACGCGACTTGCTTCTCCTTTGCCTACACTTCGAAGTGCTCGGTAAACCACTCTCTCAAACATTTCCGCACGAGTGGCTCGACACCACCCACCTTCCGGGCGCCCTACTCAGCCGTTTTCTCAACGAGTTCGAACACGACTCCTGGCCTGGTCGCGACCAACTCGATGCCATCCTCGAAACACCCGAAGAAAAAACCCTCGTTGCGTCGCTCCTCTTCGACGTCCCACAGATTGACGAGCCCATCAAAGTCGTGAACGAAGGCCTCCGGCAACTTCGCGCCCGCGCACTTGAGCCCCGACTACGTCAAATAGAACTTGCTTTGGCCACCCACGGTGCGGACAGTAACGTCGACGTAATTTCTCTAATAAAAGAACGTACCGATATACAACGACAGCTTCGTGCGGCCTTCGGGCTGCCCGTAGCTGTCTGACTTTTTTTCAATAATCATGCCGCGCAAAGCCAAGTCCGCCGATAACGACGCTCAATCTGAAGCTGTGGAAGCCGCCATTTCACAGACCCAAACCGCCGCAACCGAGGG
>JAYTWC010000356.1:0-8065 GCA_043743635.1 Verrucomicrobiota bacterium
TGGGTGAAGCAGGCCAAGGGCGGCACGTTGTTTCTTGACCATTTGCAATGTCTGCCGCTCGCGATTCAGAAAGAGCTCGTCAGTGTTCTTCGCGCTACGGCGCAGGGTTTTCGTCTGATCTGTACGACTTCGGAAGACCTGGAAAAACTCACCGATGAAGGCACGTTTCATGATGAGCTTTTTTATCGCGTTGCCTCGTTGCCTGTAGTGCTTCCGCCACTACGCGAACGGGCCGACGATATTCCGATGTTGGTAAAACATTTTGCGGGCCAGGCCACGAATTCCTTATTCGATACGAGTTTGCTTGAGGTCACTGAAGACGCGATGGACGTGCTTAAAGCCTACGACTGGCCGTGCAATCTCACGGAGCTGCAGCAGGTTATTTCCAAGCTCGCGGCGACGGTTGAATCCCGTGTGATTACTTCGCAAGAATTGCCGTTGCGCCTAAAAGAAGTGAAGAAGTGGCCGGCGCTCGCCGATTATCTCGCGGGACAACAGAAGCAGTATATTGACATGGTTGTGCATGCTTGCGGCGATGACAAAGCCAAGGCAGCCAAGGTCCTCGGTATCGACGCGGCAAAGATCAAGTAGGCCGGCCGCACATTGGAATGTGCTGAGTTGCCTGCTGCGCCGCCGCTATCCTGATTGAGTCGCAGGAAACGCCTGTTTCCCGCTTGCCCCCTTGCTGCGCGGCATCAAATCTCGCGGGCGCTCACGCCCATGCCAAAACGCTCTGATCTCAAGTCCATCCTCATCATTGGTGCCGGTCCGATCGTCATCGGCCAAGCATGCGAATTTGACTACTCAGGTACTCAGGCCTGCAAGGCCCTTAAAGAAGAGGGTTATCGGGTGGTTTTGGTGAACTCCAATCCTGCCACCATCATGACGGACCCGGAGTTTGCCGATGTGACTTACATCGAGCCGCTCACGCTCGAAATGTTGGAAAAAATCATCGAGGTCGAGCGCCCGTCCGCGCTTCTGCCGACGCTTGGTGGCCAGACCGCGCTCAATCTTTCCATGGAGCTGGATAAAGCCGGTATCCTAAAAAAATATGGCGTCGAAATGATCGGTGCCAAACCGGACGCTATTTCCAAAGGTGAGGACCGTGAACTTTTCAAGCAGGCCATGATCAAGATCGGCCTCGATGTCGCCCGCTCGCGCACCGTCAAAACGATGGAAGAAGCGCGCGCCGCTGCCGAAATGTTGGCAATGTATCCGTTGATCATCCGTCCGTCGTTTACCCTCGGTGGCGCGGGCGGCGGCATCGCTTACAACAAAGAAGAATTTGAGCGCATCGTTGCCAACGGCCTCGACCTTTCTCCCGTTCACGAAGTGCTCGTCGAGGAATGTCTGCTCGGCTGGAAAGAATACGAGATGGAGGTCATGCGCGATCACAAGGATCAATGCGTCGTGATCTGCTCCATCGAGAATTTTGACCCCATGGGTGTGCACACCGGTGACTCAATCACCGTCGCTCCGGCGATGACTCTAATCGATAAAGAGTACCAGATCATGCGCGATGCGTCGTTTGCCGTTATCCGCGAGATCGGGGTCGAGACGGGCGGTTCAAACATTCAATTCTCCGTCGATCCTGCGACCGGCCGCATGGTCGTCATTGAGATGAACCCGCGCGTGAGCCGCAGCTCGGCCCTCGCTTCGAAAGCCACGGGTTTCCCCATCGCAAAAATCGCCGCCAAGCTCGCCGTCGGCTATACGCTCGACGAATTGCGCAACGACATCACGCGCCTCACGCCCGCCAGCTTTGAGCCGACGATCGACTATGTCGTCACGAAGATCCCGCGCTTTACCTTCGAGAAATTCCCCGACGCTGACGCCACATTGACGTCCGCGATGAAGTCCGTCGGCGAGGCGATGGCCATCGGCCGCACCTTCAAAGAATCGCTGCAAAAAGCTCTGCGCTCGCTCGAAATCGGTGCTCGTGGTTTTGGCGGTGGTGGCAAGCTAGGTGACGACGTGCTTCCCGAGGATAAAGTCATTAAGCAGAAGCTCGGCACGCCCTGCGCCGAACGCATTTTCTACATCCGTTACGCTTTTCTCGCTGGTTACACGATCGATCAGGTTTTTGATCTCACCAAAATCGATCCGTGGTTTTTGCATCAGCTGCATGAAATCTTCGAGATGGAATTGCAGCTTAAACCGCAGACACTCGCCACCGTCGATGTGGCGCTCTTTAGGCGGGCAAAACAGTTCGGCTTCTCCGACGCCCAGCTGGCGAGCATCTTCAAAACCGACCTCTCCGCCGTCCGCGCTGAGCGCAAGCGCCGTGGGATCAACACCACGTACCGTCTCGTCGACACGTGCGCGGCCGAGTTCGAAGCGTTCACGCCCTATTATTATTCCAGCTACGGCGACGAAAACGAAGTTCTCCCCTCGACGAAGCGCAAAATTATGATCCTCGGCGGCGGTCCCAACCGTATTGGCCAGGGCATCGAGTTCGATTACTGCTGCGTCCATGCGAGTTTCGCCCTGCGCGAAATCGGCTTCGAGACCGTGATGGTTAACTCCAATCCCGAAACAGTCTCTACCGACTACGATACTTCGGATCGTTTGTATTTTGAACCACTCACCCTTGAAGACGTGCTCGAGGTTTATGAACAGGAAAAGTGCGACGGTGCCATTGTGCAGTTCGGTGGCCAGACTCCGCTTAACCTTGCCACAGCACTAAAGGCCAACGGGGTAAACATCATCGGCACTTCGCCCGAATCGATTGAAATGGCCGAAGACCGCAAGCTTTTCGCTGCCATCCTGAATAAAATCGGCCTGAAGCAACCCGCCAACCGCACTGCTCTTAACGAGACCGAGGCACTTAACTTTGCTCACCAAATCGGGTTCCCCGTGCTGCTCCGCCCATCATTTGTTCTTGGCGGTCGCGGTATGTTCATTGTTTACAGCGAGGATGAGTTCAAGGCCGTGATCAGCCAGGCGTTTGCCGCCATGCCTGGAAAACCGGTGTTGATCGATAAATTCCTCGAAGACGCGATCGAGCTCGACGTCGATTGTATAAGCGACGGCGTGACCAGTGTCATCGGTGGCATGCTTGAGCATATCGAATTTGCCGGTGTACACTCTGGTGATGCGGCGATGGTGATGCCTCCGCATACGCTTGGCGCTCCCATGCTCCAAACCGTGCGCGAAGCCACTTATGCACTCGCCCGCGAGCTCAACGTCATCGGCCTGATGAATGTCCAGTTCGCGATCAAGGACAACACGCTCTACGTATTGGAAGTGAACCCGCGCGCCTCGCGCACCGTGCCGTTTGTTGCCAAGGCGATGGGTGTGCCACTGGCGAAACTTGCCGCGAAAGTCATGACCGGAAAAACGCTCAAGGAACTCGGTTTTACGAGCGAACATACACCTAAGCACTGGTGTGTGAAGGAGGCCGTTTTCCCGTTTGTTCGTTTCCCCGGAGCGACGATTACGCTCGGACCTGAAATGCGTTCCACTGGCGAAGTCATGGGGCTCGACGACGATCTCGGCATTGCCTTCGCCAAGGCGCAGGCCGCAGCCAAACCAGGCCTTCCCACCAAGGGCAATGTGTTCCTCTCGGTGAAGGATGGCGATAAAGCGCTTGCGGTTGATCTCGCCCGTCAGCTCGTGTCGTTTGGCTTCGAGATTTACTCAACCAGTGGCACCGCCAAGACGCTCGCTGAAAACGGCGTCAAAACCACGCGTCTGGCGAAGATCGACGAAGGTCGCCCGACGGCGGTTGATATGATCAAGAACGGTCAGATTCAGATGATCATTAACACGCCGAGCGGCATGTTGCCGCGTAAGGATGAAAATAAAATTCGTTCTGCGGCCTACGCGCATAACATCTGTATCATGACGACGATCACGGGCGCGGCTGCGGCGATCAACGGCATCAAAGCGTTGCGAAACAAGAAAATCAACGTCCGCCCGATTCAGAAGTACATCGGCAATGTGACTGTTGCCTGAGTGAATTGGCGCGCCTCCGATGTTCGCATCGGAGGCCTATGCGAGGCTTTGGGTGTTTGTTAGACGTGAATGGCGAAGCTGCAGTTTTGCCCGCCCTGCAATACGGACTCCTTTAATTCGACTGAAACATCGTGACCTATGACGGTGGAGAATGAACGGCGCATCGACCCCACCGAACACTGGCAAGCTGTCGCTGGCACGAGGCCCTTTCCCATCAGCGGACAGGCGCAATCCTTGGTTTGAGGGGAGAACGATACTTGAACGACTTGAGTGGTGGCGTCGTAAGCGGTTTTTGCGCCCCAGCGTTTTTCCATTTCGGCGAGATAGGCTTCGAGTCGACCGGTAAATTTCTTTGAGAAACCCGATTCCGAGCAGAAGCGGCCGACATCCTCAACGATCTCGCGAAACGTTTTTTCGTCTACACGGGCGCCGATCAAGGTGAGTAATTTTGAGTAACGCTGTTTTGCGAAGTTGATGCGCCAGTCCTCTTTAGGAGCAGCGGCTATATCGGTAGTAGTGGTATCGCCGGCGACTGCGCGGGCGACGAAGCATGAGCACAAACCGGCTGCACCGGCATTTTTGAGGAATTGACGACGTTGCATGGGAGATGAGGGCCAAAGGTGTGAATGTACGTTGCGCCGTTGTAGGTTAACACCACTCGATCCATTCCCCCTTTAATTTGGAAATGTTTTGCCGTGCGTGGGAGCGAAAGCGTGGTTGAATGGGCGCTTCGTTTATGCCGCGTGTTGTTTCAGAAGCTCGGGCTACGCTGTTGCTCGCTGTTCCGATTATCCTCGGGCAGGTGAGTCAGATGCTCATGGGCGTGATCGATAGTCTTATGATCGGGCAGGTCGGAACCGTGCCGTTGGCGGCTTCGGCGTTTGCGGGAAGTGTGTTTGGGTTTTTCTTCGTAGGTGGAATGGGGCTGTGTATTCCGGTGGCAATGCTGGTGTCGCGGGCGCAGGGAGCCGGTCAACCGCAGGAATGTGGCGTTTGGTTGCGGCATGGATTAGCAGTGACGTTTTTAACGAGCGTTGTGGCACTGGGAATGATGGTTGGGCTTTGTACCCAATTGGGTCGGCTGGGACAACCGCCCGAAGTGGTTGCGGCAGCGCAACCTTTTTTCACGTTGATCGCGGTGTCGTTGATTCCGGCGTTCGTTTTTCAGGCATTCCGACAATTTGCGGAATCACTGGGGCGTCCGTGGTTGCCGATGGTGATTATGCTCGGTGGCGTGGTGCTTAATGTCGTGCTTAATTGGATACTGATTTATGGGCATCTGGGTGCGCCGGTGATGGGGTTGGCGGGCGCGGGCGTGGCGACGTTGACGGCGCGCTGTGCCGTTTTGCTGGTTTTGTGGAGTTGTCTGAAAATGGACCGTTCGTTTCGGCCGAACTGGCCGACGCATTGGTGGGGGTGGATGGAGTGGGGTAGGGTGAAAGAGGTGTTGAGCATCGGGGTGCCGGCATCGGGACAACTCGTCTGTGAAGTCGGGGCGTTCACTGTGGCGGCGTGGATGATGGGGCGATTAGGAACGGTACCGTTGGCGGCGCATCAGATCGCTTTGAGCTGTGCGAGCATGACGTTTATGTTTCCGCTCGGGCTGGCAATGGCGGCGGGAATGCGGGTGAGCCAGGCGCTCGGTGGTGGTCGAAAAGAATTAGTTCGGCCGATCGGTTTTGGGGCGTTAGGCATGGCGTGTGGCGTGATGGGCGCATTCGCGCTGGTTTTCTGGCTGGCCGGGCCGATGATTGCCCGGGGATTTGTCGATGATGATGTGGTTGTGACTCTAGCGGCGCAGTTACTAGGGGTCGCGGCGATATTCCAACTTTTTG
The DNA here is from genome assembly GCA_043743635.1 of Verrucomicrobiota bacterium. GTDB lineage: Bacteria > Verrucomicrobiota > Verrucomicrobiia > Opitutales > Opitutaceae > JADKHC01. Next base: position 5,793 of record JAYTWC010000356.1, read on the forward strand.
ATGGCGGTCAGGTCGTTGGGTCGGGTTTGTTGCGCGGGTTATCGGATCTGAAGGTGCCAACGTTGATTACGTTTGTGGCGTACTGGTGCGTGATGTTGCCGACGGCTTATTGGTGGGGTGTGCGGGGCGGAAGTCCGGTGGGGGTTTGGCAGGCGCTGGCGTTTGGTTTGGCAGGTGCTGCGTTGTTGCTCGCGTGGCGTTTTCACTGGCGCACACGCAGGATGACGGCCCGGGCTGAATACGTAGTCGAGTGATTGCTATCAGGGTGAAAAGCCGACGCGTTGCATTTTTGCGCGTGGAGCAATCTGGATAACCCAAAGTGAGTCGGATATGGCACGATTCTGATTGCTCACCTGTCGCAAATTCGACGGCCTTGTGAGCATGGGTGCCAAATATTATCCAACGGTCAAGGATCAGAAAGCCAGTCTGCGCTTCCAGCAGAAACAGAAGACCGCTTTGGCCACAAAAAAGGGCGGGCTTGCTCAGCCCGCCACAAAACTGAAGAAGAAATAGTCTGGCTGTTCGCTCAGGCTTTTTTCACGAAGCAGGCTTTGAGCGCCATCGCGATTCCGTCGATCCGGCAGTCGATCTCGTGATCTCCGTCAACTAAGCGGATGCCTTTGGCCTTGGTGCCACCTTTGAGCACGCCGGAGCCGCCGCGTAATTTTAAATCTTTGATCAAGACGACGGTGTCGCCGTCGGACAGCACATTGCCGTTGGCGTCTTTGACGATGCGGGCTGTTTCGGGGGCTTCTTCCTTGGGCCATTCGTGGCCGCAGGTGGCGCATTCCCAATGGTCGGGATGGCTGAGGACGTCTTCGAGGGTGCAGGCAGGACAGGCGGGAGGTTTCATCGGGAGCGGATTAAAATTTGAAACGTGAAAAATGCCCGGAGTGATTGGGCTTGGGCAAGCGAGTAATCGATGTCTCTCGATGGGGCATTTCTAGGGTTTTGCGACCTTGATCTGGCTCCAGCGCCAGGTGTCGGGTTTTGACCATTGCTCGACGGTGAGCGTGAGCTCGATCATGTCGCCCTTTGCAAAGGTTGCCGCTTCGGTGCGCAGGATGCGGAAACCCCAGTGCGGCGCGCGGCCGGGGTCAAGCGGGCTGGAGCTCAAAGATAAGTCACTATCGACAAGGGCGCGAAAGTAGACGGCAAATCCATCGAGGCGACCGGCGTTTGTCACGGTTCGCGTGAGCTGGATTTGGTGGGGAAGGTCGGCTTCGCGAATCGTCTGGAGATCGACGGTGAGTGCGGGCACGGGTTCGCCAAGGAAGTGTTCGATCACCCCCAGATCGCAGCTGGCGTGTTGATAATAATTTGGTTCTTGTGGGCGGTTTCGTTCGAGGCACGAGTAGTCGTAGCCGTGTACGTCGAGTTCCCAGATGAAGGGGATGTGTCGACTGTCGATTACTTTGACCGGTTCGCAGAAGAGTTCGAAGAGAGCTGGCACAATCTTGCCGCCGGGCCGGAGCAGGCGCTCGCGCAGGTCGACCACGTTGGCGACCATGGCTTCGTCGAACAGGAAGTCGCCCATTTGTTCGTGCAGAATGACGTCGATGGGTTCGCTGGTTTTGAAATCGCGGCTGTGGGTGGCGACAAATTCTATGCCTTTAATTTGGTTATGCTCGGCGATTTGTCGTGCGTGCTTGAGAATTTCGGAGTGGTCGATGGCGTAGACTTTGCCGGCACCCTGCCGGGCGGCGAAGGCGGCGAGGATTCCGGTGCCTGTGCCGAGATCGATCACGAAATCGCCGGAATGGACGTGGCGTTGGATCGCGGCGTGGTAGAAATCCATGCGCGGTTGGTCGGCGAGCATTTTTTCCTGTTCGCTGAACTGGGCGAAATACCAGCCGTTGAATTCACGGTAGTCGGCGTCGGTGCCGCTGGGCCGGTAAACCCATGACACCAGTCGCGGATGCGACCGAATCCATTTCCCACAACCATTTAACCCGCGCCGTAAGGCCGAGAAAACAGCCGCACTGAGACGCTGAGGATATTTCAAAAACATAAAAACCGGGTCGCTCGATAGCCGGAAAGAAGAAGGATGCAGCAGGGTTTGTGAAAGGCAACTGTCAGTAAATGATGGCGAGCTTCGCTGGTTGGGGTGCGGTAGCGGAAATTGTGTGCGAGGATTGTTTTGCGGCAGAACGGGTTCGCCGCACGATGAGGCGATGCTTCGTGAGCTGATTGATGTCCTGCGAACCCGCTGTGCACCTGGTGCCCGGTCGTTGGGGCTCGCGTACGAGGCGGCGGCGATTGCGGCGCGATAC
>JAYTWC010000357.1:0-1771 GCA_043743635.1 Verrucomicrobiota bacterium
CGCGTCCGCGTCGGCGACGATGTTTACGAATCTTCCGTCTCCGCCCAACTCGGCGCCCTCGCCGCGTCTGTCTAATTTCAAAAACCTGATCCCAAGAACTCTTCACGCCGCATGAGCACCGTCATCGAACAAATCGAACAGCAGATCGCAAAACTGCAGAACAAAGCGGTTAAGAAAAATACCGGCACCATCCGCACCGTCGCCGACGGCGTGGCCAAACTCGATGGCCTCTCCGAAGCCATGTACAACGAGATGATCCAATTTCCCGGTGGCGCCATGGGCATCGCCCTCAATCTCGAAGAAGACGAGGTCGGCTGCATCCTCCTCGGCGACGTTTCCAAACTCAAAGAAGGCGACGAAGTCCACACCACCGGCCGCTTACTCTCCGTGCCCGTCGGCAAAGCCCTCCTCGGCCGTGCAGTCGACGCTCTCGGCAATCCTGTCGACGGCAAAGGCCCGATCGCTTCGACCGAATTTTACCCCGTCGAGCGTATTGCTCCTGGCATCATCGCCCGCAAATCCGTTTCCCAACCACTCTTTACCGGCATCATGGCCATCGATTCCATGATTCCGATCGGTCGCGGTCAGCGCGAGCTGATCATCGGCGACCGCGGCACCGGTAAGACGACCATCACGATTGATACAATTATCAATCAGGCGAAGATCAACAAGGTCGGCCTCGCCAGCGGCGATCCAAAGTTCCGCCCTGTCTACTCCATCTACGTCGCTGTCGGACAGAAACAGTCCAACATTGTCCGCACCATCACGTCGCTCGAAGAAGCCGGTGCCCTCGAATTCACCGTCATCGTCGCCGCCCCCGCCGCCGACAATCCCGCTAACCAATACATTGCTCCTTTCTCCGGCGCCGCTATCGGTGAATGGTTCATGGAAAACGGCATGGATGCACTCATCGTTTATGATGATCTCTCCAAACACGCCGTCGCCTACCGCCAAATTTCGCTAATCTTGAAACGCCCCTCCGGCCGCGAAGCGTATCCGGGCGACGTTTTTTATCTGCACAGCCGCCTGCTCGAACGCTCTGCCCGCCTCGATGGAAAAGGCTCGCTCACCGCGCTCCCGATCATCGAAACCCAGGCCGGCGACGTCTCCGCGTACATTCCGACCAACGTGATTTCGATCACCGACGGCCAAATCTTCCTCGAAACCGATCTCTTTAACCAAGGTATCCGTCCCGCCGTCTCGGTCGGTCTCTCTGTTTCACGCGTTGGCTCTTCCGCGCAGATCAAGGCCACCAAACAAGTCGGCGGCAAACTCAAGGGCGAGCTCGCTCAGTTCCGCGAACTTGCCGCTTTTGCTCAGTTCGGCTCCGATCTCGACGCTAAGACCAAAGCCCAGCTCGACCGCGGCTCCCGCATCGTCGAACTCTTCAAACAACCCGCGTTCAATCCGCTTCCGATTGAGCAGCAGGTCGTCACACTTTGGGCCATGCAGAAAGGTTATTACGAAGGCCTCGACCTCAAAAAGGTCAATGGCGCCGCCGTTAGCCTACGCAGTTTCTTCGCCACTCGCAAAGATCCGCTCCTCGCCAAAATCCGCACCAAAGCCGCCCTCGACGCCGAGATCGAAACCGAACTCAAGACCGCCGTCGACGAATGGAAAGCAACGTTTTCCGCCTAAGTCAGCGCCTACCATAACTCATGGCTAGCACCAGAGACATTCGCCGACGGATCAAGTCCGTCAAAAACACCCGCCAGATCACCAAGGCGATGGAGCTGGTGGCTGCGTCGAAAATGAAGAAGGCGCAGCAGCT